>CAYTLV010000031.1:3715-12868 GCA_964438445.1 uncultured bacterium
GCACGTACGATAGCGACACGTTGTTTTTCACCAAGACTTAATGTAGAGGCCCTCTGGTGCATGCTTTGTAAGAGGTTGACCTCGTCCAAAAGAACATAAACGAGTTTCTTGATATAATCTCGTCTGTAGCCTTCAATGACCAAAGGCAGAGCGACATTATCAAAAATACTCATGTTCTCAATGAGCTTGAAATCCTGAAATACAACACCAATGTTTCTTCTTAAAAGGTTGATCTGTCTGTGAGAAATACGGGATGATGACCATTTATTTACAGTCACAACACCCGATGAAGGAAGAATGTCCATATAAATAAGTCGCATAAGAGTTGATTTCCCGGAACCTGTGGGTCCGAGTATCAATGTAAAATCTCCATCATGCAACTGAAGGTTGATATCCTTCAACGCTCCGGGGACATACCCATAATTTACAGTAACTTGTCTAAATTGGATCATAGCATTATAACTAACAATCGATTAGAGGCCTCGTGAGCTTCTTCAAAAGTAAACTCTTCCAGAAATATAAATGTTCTGGAGGGAAATTCCACAGACAATTTTTTTATTTCTTGGTAGTCATAAATATACTGGATGTGTTGTTCGTGAAAAGAACGTCCGTCCGGATGAAAAATGAAGAGATCCGTAATAGAGCGTTTGTTTTTTTTATCGTAGTGATTTTGCCTTTTAAATGAGATTCCCGCTTTATTGGTATCTTCGTAAGAAGTATCATCAAAATAATTCAACATAACTCCGGGTAAGGCAAAATCAAAAATATAGATCTGTCCCTTTTTTAAGAGCTTATCCATGAAGCGGATATGCTCAAGAATGGCATCAAAATCTGAGATATAATTTAATGCATCATGAATATTTAGGTAGAGATCGACATCTTGTTGAGGAGGTTGAAGCATATTCCCAACATTTAATTCAAGTTCGGGATAGGTTTTTCTGGCTTCATTGATCATAGGCTCGGAGATATCTATACCATATTTATTGGCAGCAGGGAAAAGATGAAGAAGTGTACCTGTTCCACAGGAAATATCATAAAGCGATGAAGTGAAAAAACCGTATTCATCGGCAAGATCAAGAATATATTGACACCAACCAGGGTAATCTACTTCTTCCATTAAACGATTATAGATCAAGGATGATTCAGTATAGGGAGGGACGGGTTTATAATTCATGTTAGCGCCAAATATAAGAGATTGCAATGAAGAGGATATAAAGAGCTAGAAGAACAAAGGCATGACTGCGTTTGATCCCTTTGCTGAAAAATATAATGGGAAAAAGTAAAAAAGTAAAAAGAAGCATAAACGGCACTTCAAAGGTATAGATGGATACACTTATATCAAGTCCTCTAACCGTTGCGGCACCGCCACCTACAAAGAACATATTAAAGAAATTGGAGCCAATAACATTACCAATTGAGATATCTGATTCTTTTTTTAAAACCGCCATTAATGAAGCTGCCAATTCAGGTAGTGATGTTCCCAGAGCAACAATTGTCATTCCAATGACCATATCCGATATCCCAAAATGTGTGGCAATAACGGTAGCGCCTTCAATGATCGCTTTGGAGGCAACAACAAGCGCAATGATACCTCCAATGGTATAGAGAATATTTCTAAAAATTGAATTATCAGCCTTGGGTAATTCTTCTTTTACTTCATCTTCTCTGGAAGAACGGATCAAAAAGACAACATAAATAACCGTGATCAGAAGGAATAACCACCCTTCCCAGCGGGCGATACCATCATAGGCCATGATGCAGAAAAAGAGTGAACCGGCAAGCAGGATAAGTAATTGCTGGCGAATGTTATGATACTTAATAGCAATAGGGGCGATCAGTGCGGTGGTTCCCAAAATAAGGCCAATATTGGCTATATTTGAGCCAATGATATTACCGACGGATATATCAGAGACTCCTTTCAGTACGCCAAACATACTGACCATAAACTCCGGCATAGATGTTCCAAAAGCGACAATGGTCAAGCCAACGATCAAAGGTTTAACACCTAAAATACGTGCAATATTGGCAGATCCTTTTACAAGGAAGTTTGAACCAAAATATAGGATAGCTATACCGACGAGAAGAACGAGAATACTAACTGTTAGTGACATTCATTACCTATAAAGTTTATTGGCACAAATATAATCATTAATTTCTTCAGGAACATAGGATAATATAGAGCGATCCGCTTTAAGTGCCTGCCGGATCTCTGAAGAGGAAACCGGGAGTTCGTCCGTTTGTAAAATATGTAATTGAGAATGGAAAGGATGAACATCCACTTTTTTCTGAAGATCTTTTACGCTACGTGGTAAAATTATAAAATCACAATAATGAAAATGCTCAGGGTAGCCTTTCCATTTTTCAAGCGTAGCCAAATGATCGTCACCGATGACCCAAAGCAGCCGATGCGCCGGATATAAGGCATGAAAGGCTTTAAGGGTGTCAATGGTATATGATAAGCCCTTTCGGTCGATCTCGAGGCTTGAAACATGAGAATTTGGGATATCCTTGCAGGCAATCTCAAGCATACTCAGGCGATGTTCGTCAGAAGCATGTTTGCTTTTACCCTTGAAGGGAGAATAGCAGGTTGGGATAAAAAAGAAAGCATCTGCTTGAAAGGTATCGATGATACGCTGAGCAAAATGAATATGTCCTCTATGGACGGGATCAAAAGAGCCGCCATACAGACAGAGTGTCATCATTCAGTCCATTCCGAAGAAAGTTTCATTAATTTACTGTATCGTAATTTATTTTTTGTTGATAATTTCTCATTATCAACCTTATCAAGCATATTGATCATATCTTGGCGTTGCTCAAGTTTAGCTTGGCAAGCTGCTATTTGCAGATAAGTTTCATTGATAATATCTGTATCATAATAAGTGTCAATAACTTCCTGGAAAGTTATGATCGCTGCATTCCATTCACGCAGGATCATGTATAGTTCACCTGCTTCGTAGACTTTAGATGCCAGTCCGGTGCGCAGTTCGCGTATACGTTCTTCGGCATTAACACGTCGTTCACTAAAGGGGTATTCATCAATGAAGTTCTGATAGGACTTGATGGCTTTGAGAATATATTGCTGGTCCCGCTGATAACCGGGGCTTTGTTTGTAGTAACATTCAGCGATCTTGAAACGGGTTTCTTCATAAAGATCACTTGCCGGCCAACGACGAAGCAATTGCTGATATTCATCAATGGCAACGAGATATTCCTTCATTTCGAAGTGAGATGAAGCAAGATAGAACTGAGCATCATCGGCAATATCCGATCCCGGGGCATTAAAGACAACATAGGAGAAATCTTCCAGTCCCTTATAATATTTTTTTTCTTCAAATAATTTGACGGCATCTTCATATCGTTCAATATAAGTGCGTTCGCGTTTTGGTTCATCGTTTTTGGCTTCTTTAGAACCTGAACAGCTGCTGACAAGCAGAGTGATGATAAGAAGAGAGCTTAATAATTCAATTTTTTTCATAGTATCCCATTGCTTAAAATGTCACACTGAGTCCTGTTTGTAATCCCGCTGTGCCGTTTTGTTTGATCACAGGTTCAGTATGTAATGTAATTAAAATATCCTGATTTCCATTGCCTTTCTTTATGCGAAAACCGGCATCGACCGCAGACATGAAATGATTTAAAAAGATAGCTGTTCCGAAATATGTTCCGAAATCTAATAATTTATTCGCTTCGTAGCGCATAGCGGCGTAATCATATTGATTTTCTGAATAACGGCCCACAATTCCATTTATAGGATCACCGGAATCTTCACTTCCGGGATACCAGTCATCCCAACCTTGCTTAAATTGTATATATTTACCGATATTTTCGTAAAAGTGATAATCTCTCATGATGGACATGCTTGTGTAGCCATTTTCGATATCTGTTATCATTGCTGCATAACTTGTTTCATTTTCCGGCGAATAACTGCGATTGTCTACATAAACCGTTGCACGGTGTGTCGTAGGGTCGACGACAGGATCATAAACATCAAGCCAATCATCTACATGCCAATGAACATCTGCATAATTTTTGTATACTTCTATACCCAGGCTTCCTTGCTGATTGAAATAGATAGTTCCGCCAATAAATGCCGCTTCGAGGGCAAGATAAATGATACCCGCAGCTGTATTGCCGTTATATAATTGTCCGGCACCCGGGAGAACGGTTGAAAGACCAATACCAAGAGGTATTGATTTTGATTTAATTTTTTCAGGGACTTGAGCTTGCAAGAGAACCAGGCCGATGATCATCATCGTAATAATTCGTTTCATATTTACCCTTAAAAGTCAAACAGTAATGACCAATAGAAGCGAAAATTATGCCCAATGGTCTTTGTAACGTCAAATTCATCGTATTGTATCATGTTTAAGGCATAAACAAGATCAAAGCTTATTGCCAGTGGAAATCCATACCATGAATGTCCTGCAATCCGTGCTTCAAGGCCAATATCCTGTTTCCAATCGGGCGCGGAGAGTCCAAACGTCCATGTATCTCCAATTTGGTGATAGATACTTACATAGAGGTTCTCAAAGAAAAAAGGTTCCAAGTTTAGCCCAAGTTTTTTAGAAATAGGGAAACGCAGGGTCGAGGTCAGGATGGCTTTGTGCGATCCTTCAATAGCATAGAAAGGATAACCCTTTAAGCCGGGCAGACCACCACCGAAATAATTAAAAAATGAGTCGATCTCGGTATTGAACATCATACCGATATCCGCATTAAATGATAAAGCGGAATGTTTAGTACCGGGAATGGGAATAAAAAGATCGGAATCAAAGTCGATTCTCGGTGTAAAATTATTCTTATAGACCTCTATATATGTTCCGTAAGAATCGCTGACTCTATAATCATCAATGAATTGATTGAAATCATAAGCCAATACAAGGTTATTGATACGAAATCCACCGGTGGGAGAAATATTGCTTTGCCAGTGGCGTTTGGTAAAGTCTGCTCGATATTTAAATTCAATTCTGCTACCTCTATAATAAGTTGAGGGTACGAACTTAATTAAATCAGAATGTGATGGATCTAAGGGGTCAATAATATCTCCCTTAACGAATGAAGTATAAGAACCACTTGTCGCTGATAATTCAAAATAGTGCAGGTTCTGCCATGTATAATGTGTTCCGATAGTCACTTCTGAAAGTGAGAATTTTATAGTTTGTTTCATTGGCCAATAATCATTGTATAAGATCGAATCGGTACGATTCAAGCCTACAGCAAAGACCTCAAAATAGAAACGAGGCAGGAACTGGTTGAAATCAAGACGTGCATTGATATCATAATCACCGCGGTAATTGACATCTGCCATGGCGAATAAATTCAATTTGTCGAGCAGCTCGTTTTGGTAAAAGATCAATCCGACCTTTAAGGCATCATAATCGTATTGCAGGAAGGGAACGAAAAAGAGATCAGAGAAGTGATATTCATAATCTTTAGCATCAGCGATCTGACAACCGTTACTGCATGCCTGCATCATGGTTGGCAAGGAATATTCTTTATATTTGGCATATTCCTGTGGAATACTCTCAATATCCGTCAATTTATTTAGAATGAAACGACCTTCTTTAAAAAGAGTGTATATAAGGCTACTGTCATTAGGATTTATAACGGGATACATTGCTGCACCGGTGACATTGGACAGTAATTCAGTTTCGGAATTTTCTTCCAGTCCCATTCGGTAAATATTAAAAATACCTGTACGGTCTGAAGAAAAATAGAGATATTTACCATCTTGGCTTAAGTAGGGGGTGCGATTATCATGAGCGTGATCAAATATTAATGGATCAACTGAATTATCATCCAAATTTAGAGTGTAAATATCACGACCGTGATTAACGGCCATATCAAAGTAGATCTTTTTCCCCTGGGGATCGGATTGTATGATGAAAACTTGCTCACCATGAGCAAAATTCGTCAAGTTTTCCATCAATGAATCAACAGGATCATATCGGAAAATATTATGTGTTCCATCATGAACGCGAATAACATATAATTGACTATCTGAATCAGATGTAACAGAATAAATCCTGGCATCCTTGGTCATACGGTCCAGCTTTTTAGTTGTAAAATCATAAGACATCAAATCGAACCATGTCGAGCCGTAAATATCGGCTTTTTGGCGTTGTGCAAAATAAACGGTATTGCCGTCCGGTGACCAAGCGACATTTCCGCGAACCCTATTTTTTGATATTATTTTTTCTTTACTATCTTCCATGGTGTAAAGGAAGTTATAAGAAATATAATCGTAACCTTTACTGGACTGAAAGACCATTCTTTCACCATCGGGCGAGTAGGAGGTCAGGAAATTTCCCGGACCTTCAGCAAAGTATGTTTCACCTTCGACAAGATGGTCACGAATTGTGGCTGTATGATTTAAATAATCGGCTTGAATATGTTCACTAAAGTCATTGTAAAGTTCTTTTCCACTTGTTCCGGTTGCATCTTCTATAATGCGGTTAAAGCCAAGGCGAAGTTTATTTCGTGCCGCTTCAGCAATATCGGCATGGACAGAGCTTCCATATTGTTTGGCAAGAAAGCTTGCAAAGGCATAGCCGGTATTGTAAACGATTTCATTTCCAATTCCCGCATGTCCAAAGTGACTGACATCACCCCATGACATAATGCGGTTATTCAACGCGGCATCTCTTAGGATCATATCGCGGTGTGAGTCCCAGGAATCGTGTCCTGCATTTTCATACTGATACTGTGCAACACCTTCTGCCCACCACATGGGAACAACAGAGTTAGCAATGGGGAGTGAGCCGATACCCTTAGGATATTCCAGAATGATGTTCTCTTTCATAGGAACTTCACGATCGATCCATTGAACATAGAACATGGGAATATTAATGGGATACTTCATGGATGCACCCAGCGAAATAATATGGGAGAACTCATGAGTAAAGACATTCCACATCCATTGGTGGTTTCCACGGAGATCAAATTCAAGAGGGGAGGCCCAGATCATGATCTTATTATCAAAGTAATATGCGCCACCATTGGCGTAGTCATCGGTATCTTGTATTATGACCCGTGTCTTTTCTTTGGGTTCCCATTTATATAAACCGGTCACATAAGGATAGACCGATTCCGCAACTTTCATGGCCATATTGACCGACCATTCGGTACCTTCGTGAAAAGTAAAGACAAAATGTTCGGTTTCTATGCTTTTCCAATCAAGTTCAGGATGATGTGGACCATTTTGTGCTGCAAGAGGGACCAAGAAAATGATCGCAAAGAGCAGGATAAGTAGATGTCGTTTAAATGTATGCATTATTTTAATATAGCCGGTTTTACAAAATAGGTTTCGGTTTTAGTGCCGTCAGTGATATCGATCTTCGCAATATAAACACCGGATTCATAATCGCTTACATCCCATGTTATTTCATTCCATTGCTGATCTATAGAATTGCGGGTCAAGGTTTCAACATAGACACCGCTTAATTGATAAATGTTGATCGCAGCAGATTGAGCACCCGTTGCAAAATAACGGAATTTAGTTTTGCCGTTTTCGATGGGATTGGGATAATTATAGATCAATCCATTTCTAATGAGTTTTTCTGACACAATCGGTGTACGTGTTTGACTGCCGAATTGCGCATTGCTGTAAGCGGCATCTTTTCCCCGATAGCCCCAATAAACGGAATCGCTTCGCACGGTATAAATACTGCCGTCTGCCACAAGCCAGGCCGTATCAACTGATACCTGCTCCATAAAGAGCGAGCTTGCATTCACGGGAGCCGGTAGGGAGTATAAAAGATCTGCATTTGTTGAATAGACATCTATAATACCCGCAGGGTTGTAAGCTAGAATTTGCGGATTACCATTTAAATAATATACCCGGAGTTTTTGATAATTTTCAAAAATCGGGAAGTTATTTATGAGATTTCCGGTGTGAGTAAATGCCGAAAGGCTTGTTTCTTCATTAAATTCTGTTAAAGCAAGGATCTCAAAAACACCATCATCATTCATGTGCAGGGGAATTATCTCATTAAATTGGTGTTCACTTGCAAATGCAGGTAATGGTACAACTATAGCAACACCCCAATTATTATAAATAAACCCATGATCAGTTGCGTAGATCAAGGTATCGTTCATCAGCGCAGCAGTCGGAGCATTGGTGTAATGAAGTTCATTCTCTTTAACATAGGGTATAACAGGATTTGAAGTGATTGAATTTATATTATTAAGTGACCAGGTTGAAAGGTCAAGTAAATATAAGATTTGTGTTAGTGTGGATGATGGGATCGGGGGCAATAAGAGCGAATCGCCATGGATGGCAAGATGTTTCAAGTCAATAGGATGATCGATCGATTCAGAATTGACTTCGGTCAGCATGATAGGGATACCTGAATAGACAAGATGCTGAACTGTGGCAGAAGTAGATGTATTAATCACTTGAATGATATCTTCATTATAGGTCAGGAGGGCAGTATTGCCTTTTACATAAGCGCTATCAAGTTTATAGATCTCAGTTAGTCCATAACCGTTAAAAAGGTACAAAGAGCTGTCACGGTAGCCGATCAGGTTTTCTGTAGATGAGAAATATGCCGGAAGGGCTGTTGTCATTTCATCAAAGACTATGCCGGAGAAATTGTGTTTTGCCGGTGGGTCCATGACAAGTTGGATCACAACGGAGTCTTGATAAAAATCAAAATTTCGGATATTAATACCTGTGGGAAGATTCTCATTTGAACGGGTATTAGGATGTGTATTATTATTGAATTGCAGTTTATAGGAGGCCGGATTGTTTTCTTCATAGCCTTCGTTATTTTCAAACCACATATCCCATTTCCAGCCGTTATTGACCGAAGGATCAAAAGTGCCGTACCATTTTCCGATATCATCGCCGCCATCGGCTTCGATCAGATTTAAGAAAGGGGCACTTTCCGAGTTGGGGTTTTCTCCAAAGAAATCCGGTTCTGTAATATGCCATATTAAGACCCCGGATGTCGGAAGTCCGATATCCAGATCAGAGATGTCGGTTAATACTCCGTTCTCTAAGGTATAATCAATAAGATCAAGTGAATCTATGACACTTAGAACATCAAGAAAATCCTCAACATCATCTCTTACCCAAAGAATGGAATCCTCCCAAACACCTGTATTCTTCCGCAATTCGATCAGAAAGTATTCATTTGAAGAGATGGGAAG
>CAYTLV010000032.1:0-757 GCA_964438445.1 uncultured bacterium
TACCGTGATGAATATCGTGAATGTGGATCAAGGAAGGAAGGCGTTCAAAGAGCTCTCCAAGGTTCAGGGAAGGGCATTATATTCAACGCTTGGTCCGTAATAGTGGGGTTTGCCGCCTTAGTATTCTCATCGTTCTTACCCATCCAGTATTTTGGATTTCTTGTCATCGTTTCAATATCCGTATGTCTGGTAGCAGCACTGGTCCTTGTGCCCGCCATGTGCCTTGTTTTTAAACCAAAATTTCTAGAACCAAAGGAGTCCTTATGAAAAAGATTAATATTTTAATAATTAGTTTGTTGTTTGCAGGCATTTTGTCAGCTCAAAGTGCTATTAGCATCATGCAAACTGCTCGAAACAAAACAAAAATATCGGGATTGATGACCACTTCGACCTTGATCATTCGTGATGCAAAGCAACGCGAACGTATTCGAAAAACAGCCATGGCCTCAAAGACTTATTCCGGTGAAATAGAGAAACGTATTATCCGTTTTATAGAGCCGGCCGATGTCAAAGGAATGGGTATGTTGATCGTAGACCATAATGTCCAAGATGATGATATGTGGGTCTATATTCCAGCCAATCGTCAATCACGTCGCATTGTTTCCAGTGAAAAAAGTAAATCATTTATGGGCTCAGAATTTTCTAATGCAGATATGAGCGCTCCCAATTTGAATGATTTTCATTATCAGCTTCTGGGGGATGATATGATCAACAACCAAGCTTGCTGGAAAATTGAAATTCGTCCGATCAATACCAA
>CAYTLV010000032.1:767-12765 GCA_964438445.1 uncultured bacterium
TGGATAAATAAAGCTGATAACATGATGACAAAATCTGAATACTATGATTTTGACAATGAACTTCATAAAACATTGAATGTTCTAGCTTACAAAGAAATGGACCCAATAAATCATAAATTCATTATTACCAATATGAAGATCAATAATTTTCAAAATGGACGAAGTTCAGACATGTTCATGGATCAAGTGGAATTCAGTCAAAACATTCCCGACAAATACTTTACGATCTCTTATTTGGAAAAACCCTGAATTGAAGTAAAAATATAATGGTACGGAAAAGAGAGTGGGAGAAAAGACCTGCTTGCAATCCGTAACCTTGGCTAAGAATTATCATCTTGACCGAAGTCATCTAAAAGATGATGTAGCGGAGAGATCTATTCACGATACTGAACAAGATATAAGCGATAAGAGATAAGATTAACTTTTATATTTCCTCCTCACGCTGAACTACCAGAGCTTCGAAGAACCAGTTGTACCCAATTCTTTTGACTTTTCTGAGATATATTTTTTTATCAACAATACCGTATTCTCCATCGTTTTCCAATCCAATGTTTCCGGAATGTCATCCGGATGATGATAGGGTTGTTTGCCACCCGTAGCATAAAAGAAAATAGCCTTTATACCTTTGGTCGTAAAAGGAAAGTGATCACTATTGGGACTATTCGAACGTAATTTCAGTCCACCTAAATTATGTGCTTCCCGTATATCTTCAAAGATCGAGACATCGGCAGGCCAATCATTTCCACCCACCAAGCCATAGCCGCTCAAACCCGAGCCCACCATATCCAGATTCAAGGCCATCATAACATTTTCCAATGGGTAAACGGGGTGCTTAACATATTTCCACGACCCTTTCAATCCTTGTTCCTCACCTGTAAAAAAACAAAATACAAGCGTCATCGGTGGCGGGGTTTCGGCATAATAACGCGCAAGAGCCAAAAGTACGGCAACTCCACTGGCGTTATCATTCGCACCGGGATAATATACATCTCCCAATCCACCCATATGATCGTAATGAGCTGAAATACATATTACGGAATCAGGCATCGTATTTCCTTCAATGATTGCGATCACATTATTTGTCCTAACTTTTTTATATATAACATCGTTTTTTACATAAACGCTGCGGACCGTATCTGAAATAAGTGAATCACAAATCTGAAAAGCAGGGCGATTATATTGTTTACTCTGGCGACTAAGAATCGGGTGTTCTTCGGAAAAAAGTAATAATGATCCCTTGTTCTTCTTTTTGCTTTTCTTCATCAAATGTCGACGGACCTGTGAAACGGAAGCAAATGAAAGAGAGTCTTTGATCTTTTCCAATGCATCTCGATCAAGCAATTCAATCTCTTCACATGAAAATTCTTTATCTACCGGAAGGCAAAAAGGATGTGGGATAAAATCATAACCCGGTCGAAGTGTATCACCGTTTATAATGCACAATGGTGTCTTTTGCTGAATATTTAATTTATAATTTACCGGCTGAGTTTTCACTTTTATTCCTGCTACACGTAATTCATTAATAATATATTCTTCAGCATGATAAATTCCCTCATGTGCCAATCCGCGCCCAAAACATGTTTCCGAAGCGAGAAAATTAATGTCCATATTAAGGTTTTCCCGCTCTGTTGCAGAGGCAAAAGCCACTAACACAGCAAGAAGGATACAATAACGTTTCATAATAACCTCATTTATATATTTTGCGTTCTCAGTAAAAATATAAAAATAATCCTTGCCTCTATGAACAAAACATTTTATTATTTCGGGCTTGATATGTGTCCCGTTCGTTCAGAGGTTAGGACTCAGGATTTTCATTCCTGCAACAGGGGTTCAATTCCCCTACGGGATACACAAACACCCAATCAATGATTGGGTGTTTTCTTTTGTAGTAATTTTTACGGTAAAATTAAATAAAAACTTGAGTCAAGTTTTTTATATTATCATCAAATTTATCAATAATTGTGACTCGAATCACATAAATGCTCATATTTTAATGATGGACAAATTATTGCTTGACAAAAAAACTTGACTCAAGTTTTATATTTTTAAAAAAATATTAATGATCGCAGGGATTAGAACCGATCGTAAGAGAATCATTCAACCAATCTTTAACGATATCTTCAGGATTGCCCGCTGTTGCTCCGACAACAACCTGAATACCATATTGGCCAAATAGTCGTTGTGCGTGCATGCCCATTCCACCGGTAATAATGATATTCGCCTTTTCATCAGATAACCATTTGGGCAACACACCCGGTTCATGAGTTGGCGGGGTCTTGTCTTCGTATTTTGTGATATTCTTGTCTTTGTCCACTTCAAACAAACGAAAACTTTCGCAATGTCCAAAATGTAAAGATAGATTACCTTGTACCATGGGTACTGCAATGATCATATTTTTCTCCTATTTCATTGAATATTCTGTTTTAAGTTTTTGATATATCTTTTCAATGGCCATCGCAGCTTTGCTTTGACCAAATTCCATAATGCTTTTTTCTTCACTCAGCGCCTGTTCAACCGTTTCATCAAAAGGGATCTCACCTAACACCGTTATATTTTCTTCGCGACAAAAATCATGTATGCGCTGATTCTGTTCTAAATTCATGTCTGACTTATTAATGATCATCATTGAGTTCAGTTGAAAATGCTTTGCCAATCTAACGGCACGCATCATATCATGAACACCCGACATACTTGGCTCGGTAACAATAATCGCGAAATCCGCACCCGTTGTTGCAGCAATAACTGGACATCCTGTTCCGGGAGGTCCGTCACCTATAATCTGTTGAAGGTCTTCTTCGCTAACCACAGAATATGCCTGATCCCGTACTTGTGATACTAGCTTACCGGAGTTCTCTTCTCCGATATGCAAGAAGGCATGAGAAACCGGTCCTTGTGCACTTTGGGATAAAAATACGTATCCTGTTTCGGCCTCTTCCATTTTTATGGCATCTTGGGGACAAACCATCGTACAAAATTCACATCCTTCGCACGCTTCGGAAATAATATTAATCTTATTCCCATCATCTTCAATAGCGTTGAAATGACATGCGCTTACACAGGCACCGCAACGGTTGCATAAGTTATTATTAATTACTGCCTTTTTGCCACCTATAAATCGTTTTTCCGATATACGTTTTCCCTTTAGTAAAATGGGAAGATTTGAGGCATCAACATCTGCATCGAAAAAAAGCGAATCTCTAGTCAATCCGGCAAGTGCGGCACTCAAAGTCGTTTTACCCGTACCACCTTTTCCGCTTAAAATGACAAATTCTTTGACCGCTTCCGGTTTCTTTTTATTACTGGGTTGGTATAGGTCTTGCTTCGCAAATTGTGTTACTTGAAATTCTGGCAGCCGGACTGTGCTTTTCAGATTTTGCAAACCTTCGACAATCGTTTCAAAATTGGGTCGCAATTCATCATGTTCACTTAAGAGAACTTTCCCTTCTGAACAGGTACTTGCATAAGCACGTTTGAAAGGAATACGACCAATCAAAGGAATACCACTTTCGTTTGAGAAATCTGAAATAATATCTTTCTCTGAGCGGGAACGATTAACGATAATACCGGTGGGGATTCCCATTTCTATGGCAAGCGCTGCAGCCATTTTAAGGTCATTTAAACCAAAGGGTGTTGGTTCTGTTACCAGAAGCACTATATCGGAGCCTAGCATGGTCTCACGCACCGGACAACCGGCACCCGGCGATGCATCATAGAGTGTTATCTCCGTATCATCGGTCATCTGCTTCAATTGCCGAATCATTTCAGGTGCTTGAACTTCTCCAATATTTAGCTCACCCCAAGACAGCTTGAATTTGCTTTTATCATTATCAATAAAATGATACATGCCGATCGCCTTATCATTAAATGAAATGGCATCTACCGGACAAACATATTCGCAAGCGCCACAAGAGTGACAAAGTTCATCAAAGATGAGAGGTTTCCCGACAATAATACTGATAGCATTATACTGACAAGCAGAGGCACAGGCTCCGCAGCCGGTACACAGATCTTCATTGACCCGTGGTTTTTGCACAAGAGCAGGCTCGGAACGATCTGCATCCATATGCACAAAAAGATGGGCGTTGGCGGCATCGACATCACAATCGACCAAATGGGTCGTTTGCTTTAAATCTTCAGCAAAATAACTTGCCAAACTGACTGCAATGGTCGTTTTGCCTGTACCGCCTTTACCGCTGGCAATACATATTTTCATTAAGCCCAGTGCCCTTCTACATCAGCGCCATCTGAGTACTTAAGTTCATTTACTTCAAATTTAGCAATCGCATCTTTAATGTTTCCACTTACACCGATAATAACCTTTACACCGGCTGCATTGAAAACACGATAGGATTTTGGTCCGCAATGACTGGTAATGCAAACATTTGCTTTCATGTTCACCACATGAGTTGCAGATTGAATGCCGGCACCTTGTGCTGCCTGATAATTTTGTTCATTTGAAACGAATGCTACTTCTTTTGTTTCGGTGTCATAGGACACAAAAAAAGCACACCGACCAAAACGTTGGTCAATATTGTCGTTTATACTTTTACCGTCTGATGGAAATGCAAGTATCATTTATTTATTTTCCTTTTTGCTTGTATTTGTATTGAACGGAGTGGCATTCCAAATTCTACGGAATCCAAATCCACGTCCGCCAAAGCCTCCGCCAAATCTTTTTCCACTTCCGCGTCGAAAAAATCCTCCGAGAGGTCTTTGTATGTTTTGTTGTTCGTTCGAGTTGTTTGCAGGATTACAATTGCCCAATCCGCGACCTGTTTGGGATCCTTGTCCCATAGGTCCTGTTCCGTTTAAATTTGGCATTTTATTTTCCTTTATTTTGATCTTGATCTTTGTCTTGATTACCCCTGTCGGAAAGAGGTACTGTTTCGGTCTCGACCCATCTGCGACCGCAACCGTTACAATGCATTCTTTCCGAAACAACAGGAGTAAATCGAATGACTTTTCTATTTATAAGCGCATCGGCAACTTTTTGATGTACACGTTTGAAAACATTTACTTCTTTTCCAATTCGCTTATTCTCTTATTCATCGCAGCCAGATTTTCTTCCATTTGCTTTGCTTCATTTGTTAGTGACTGCAATTCATCTTGCGGCTCATATGCAACCGGGGGCACGTAGGAATTATTTGCTCTCCAGCTAAATCCCATGCCGTAACCTGCACCTCCACCGAAGCCTCTGCCAAAACCTCCACCAAAACCTCTGCCAAAACTTCCGCCACCTCCGCGTCGAAAAAATCCTCCAAGAGGTCTTTGTATGTTTTGTTGTTCGTTCGAGTTGTTTGCAGGGTTGCAATTGCCCAATCCGCGACCTGTTTGAGATCCTTGTCCCATAGGTCCTGTTCCGTTTAAATTTGGCATTTTATTCTCCTTTTTTATATATTTCTTCGTTTCCCCCGTCCATGACCGGAAAGAGGCATTGTTTCGATCTCAACCGCTGTGCTTTCGCACATCGGACAATTCTCGCTATGTGAGGGATATGAGGTTTCTGCCCATCTGCGACCGCAACTGTTACAGTGCATTCTTTCCGAAACGATCGGGATAAATCGAATGGCTTTTGTGTTTATCAGCGCATCGGCAACTTTTTGATGCGCGCGTTTAATAATACTCCCGAAAGTCTGACGGGATACTCCCATCAATTCAGCAGCATCGTTCTGATATTTATCTTCAAGATCAGCAAGGCGCAAAGCCTCGATCTCGTCCGCTCCGAGAAATATTTCTTCCAGTTCCGACATTTTTCGTCCGCGCGGCTTGTAGTAATCTGCAGTGTACTCACCGTAGATTCGTCGTGCTTTGAATGGTCGTGGCATAAATCCTCCGTTATTGGCATATGCTAACAATAACTTAGTAAATTAAAAACGATTATTCAATAAAATAATGTTTTTTTAAAGAAATTAATTTTGAGAAATGTGCTTTTGGCTATGTTAATCCTTAAATAAAATTTGTCTCGATATTGTAAAGACGCAAAATATTGCGTCTCTACATCAACATAATATTTCTCTACTCTTTCTACTCCTTGCTCTTCACCATTTCCCACACTATATCTAACTCTTCAAGCGACTCTTCTTTCATTGATCGATTTTCAATTTTGTAATGTTCTTCAACTTTACCAAAGCGTCGGTAAAATTTGTCATTACTTTTTTTGAGAGCTTCTCCGGGATGGATATCATAAAAACGGGCCAAGTTCACAAGGGAGAAGAGAATGTCACCAAATTCTTCCATGGCATGTGCTTTATCTCCGGATGCTTGAGCTTCTTTGAATTCACCGAATTCTTCATCGACTTTTTTCCAGACATCCTTTACATTATCCCAATCAAATCCCATAGCGGCTGCTTTTTGCTGCATGCGATACGATCTATGTAATGCGGGCAAAGACCTTGGAATACCATCCAGCAATTTCCCTTTTTTCTTTTTTCCCTTTTCATGCTCCCAAATGGTTTTGGCTTCCTGGGCAGTATACTCTTTATCTGAATCAAAAACGTGTGGATGGCGATTGACCATTTTATCACGGATACCGTTGCATACATCTTCAAAGGTAAATTCTTTATTCTCTTCCGCAATTACGGTTTGGAAAACAATATGCAATAAAACATCACCCAGTTCATAGCGAAGCTTATCGACCTCTTTATGTTCAATGGTTTCAATGGCCTCATGGACCTCTTCAAGGAAATAGGGTATCAGTGACTCACGAGTCTGTTCGCGGTCCCAGGGACAGCCCCCGGGGGCTCTGAGTGCACGAACAACATCAATCAGTTCATCGAATTCTTTCATTGTATTACTCTGTTACTTTATTGATTTCTCTGTGGCATGAATAGATCTCTCCACTACGCTACGCTTCGGTCGAGATGACACTTTACCCTCGCACACTCACACCCTCGCACACTCATTATCGCGTACGTGTGATGCGAATTCGCTGTACACGGCGGTGCTGCATTTCATCGACGAGAAAAATGTGGTTTTTATAACGGAAAGAATCATGCTTCTGGGGAATACGACCCAGATGATCCATGACGAAACCACCTAAAGTATCATAAACCCGATCTTTGGAGAATGTGATATCAAGATTTTCTTCCAAGTCATCCAAATTAATACTGGCATTCACGGCGCATTCATTTGGGGTCAACCATTTTATATATGGAGCTTGTACTTCATTCTCATCCTGGATATCCCCGACGATCTCTTCTATGGCATCTTCCAAGGTAACCAACCCGCTCGTACCACCATATTCATCAACCACAACTGCGATCTTAGTTTTCTTTTCCTGGAAAACCCGAATAGCATGTGATACGGAACATTTCTCAGGCAAAAAAAGCGGTGGATGGATCAGATTTTCTATCTCCGTTTTTTTCTTTCCGTCAAGGTAGGGCAAAATATCTTTTTCAAAAATAAAACCGAGAATATTATCCAGATCATTTTTAAAGACCGGGAATCTTGCGAAAGGCTGATTGGCAACAAAATAGAAAATATCATCAATACTGCGCTTAGCATCCACAGCGATCATATCCGGACGAGGGATCATGATCTCTCTTACGCAGGTATCGGTAGATTCCAGCAACGAAGTGATCATTTCAATTTCTTTTTCTTCAAATTCTCCCCGTTCTTCACCGATCTGCACCAAGGTTTTGATATCCTCTTCATTGTCTATCAGGTTATCCTTTCCCATTTTCAAAGACTTCTCGGTAACCCGCCCGATAAAATATAAAATAATGGTTAATGGAAAGAATAGTGTGTAACAGATACCGATAAACCAGCTCATGCCCAAACTAACCTTTTGGCTATTGCGCAGAGCAATGGTCTTGGGAATGATCTCGCCAAAGATTAGCACCATCAACGTAACCACAACAACCTCAAGAAACGCCGTCAATAAATGAGACCAAGCATATTGCTCAGATAATTCATAGGTCATAAGAGCGGATAATGTAGTCAGGGCAATATTAACTACGGTATTACCAATAAGAATAGTGATAAGTAATTTCTGAGGTTTATCAAGAAGTTTTAACGTTCTCTTTGCTGCTATTCCTTTCAGCATACGCAAGCTTTCTTTGCGGGTACCGAACAAAGCGGTCTCCGAACCGGAAAACACTCCGGAAAAGATCAATAGCAAAACAAAAAACAAGATATTTAAACCGATGGACATATTATTTATCAAAATATTGTGTTAGGAAACGATTTTCAAGAGCGGTCATTTCTTCTCGTTCTTCTTGCGTGATATCATCATAACCGCAGAGATGGCAAGCACCATGAATAAAAATACGTGCAAATTCGCGAGTTACAGACTGTTCAAATTTCTCAGCATTCTGGCTGATGCGCTCAGGACTAATATACAGTTCCCCTTCCAGTACGGGCTCTTTATCTATGGTAAAAGAAATAATATCAGTATAGACATCCTGCTGAAAATATTCTTTTTTCATTTCGCGCAGAGCTTCATCTTCAAAGGAAATGATATTAATGGCAAATTCAGGTTTCCCAAGATCGTTCATTACCTGGGAAATGATTCTTCTCGCCTCTTCTTCATCAAGTGGTATTTTTATAGAACTTTCACGAAAGAATTCTACAACTTGTGTCATGTTTTTACTTCTTTCGTTTCTAGTATACCTTCATTCTTTTCTTCATCCTTTTTATCTTCCGGATAAGGAATGCGTTCATGATATAGTCCAACAAGTAGAGGATAAATAGCAGAAGATATTTTGGTAAGATCGGCAAATTTCAAAGGACATTCATCCAGTTGACCATTGTTCAGGCGTTTACTGATAATTTCCTTTATCTTTGCTTCAATATTACGCGGGGTCGCCTTAGGCAACGACCGTACAGCAGCTTCGGAAGCTTCCACGATCATAAGAAGAGCAGTTTCTTTGGTCTTCGGCTTGGGACCCGGGTAACGAAATTCATTTTCCTGGGTACCTTCTTCGCCTGACTCTTTAAGTGCTTTTTGATAGAAATAATCAACCGTCATGGTACCATGATGAGTGGCAATAAAATCTTTGATCACATCGGGAAGTTTTTCCTGATCCGCCAATTCAAGTCCGTTACGCACATGCGAGATAATAACCTTAGCTGCCATATGTGGTTTCAGTTGGTCAAGCTTGTTCTCGCCGCCTTGTTGGTTTTCGACAAAATAGTCTGCTTTGGATAATTTTCCAATATCATGATAATAGGCACCAACTCGGGCAAGTAGACTATTGGCTCCGATCTTTTCTGCGGCAGCTTCAAGTAGATTTCCAACCACAATAGAATGATTGAAAGTTCCGGGTGCTTCAAGGGATAAACGTTTCAAAAGAGGGCGATTCATGTCTGAAAGTTCCAAAAGCGAGAGATTTGTGGTCACACCGAAAATTCGTTCTATGATCATCATCAAACCGTTTGTGACAAGCACAGATACAATTGCATTCCCAAAAGCCATCCCCATTGTAATTAAAGTTTTTTGAATTGGATCCAGAGAGGCAATACCCATAGCTCCGATCGTAACAGAATATCCAATTAAAATAAACAATAATGGACGCAGAACATTTTCTCTTGTGCGGCTACGCCCTAATGCTATGATTGCCATCACAACCGGGAAAGCATGCATTAAGATAAAACGGAAAGATCCGCCCATAATATACGATAGTACAAGAAGTACAATAGCTGATCCCATAAGTGCAACGCGCTCATCAAAAAAGATCATTAGAAGCATGGCAGTAATGGTGATAGGAACAAGTATCATGTGCGTGGGTGCTAATAATGCTACTGCAGAACCCAAACCAAGAGCAATCACAATACAAATAATTAACAGCAGAAATCGGTTCACATCTACAAAAATATTTTTATCATACATGATAAGAAAAAGAACGAACATCATGAAAAGCATACTCATAACCAGAACATCACCGAGTATCTTTAAGAAAGCGTTCATACCCTGAAGATTGGCCGAGCGTTTCCCTTCAGCATAATTCAAAGAAAATAGTTTTTGGTAGATCTCTTGAGTAATAAGCGTATTGGCGCCTACGATCTTTTCATCCTTGAAAACTTTTCCAACAACAAGAGGAATACGTCCGATCACATCTTCCTGTCGGGTCATAGTGCGTTCTTTGTCATAGATCATATTGGGTTTCACCAAGAGATGAGCAATACGAGATATCAGTATTTTTTGTGAATAAATTTCATATTCTTTTGCAAGATTTTCAGTCAGTTGTTCAGTAGCAGAAGTACGGTCGAACATATTCTTGACCGTTGCCGGTATCTCGACTCCCTGTTTACGTACCGATATCTGTGTGGACATAATGGAATCTAGGGGAATATCCGTAATACCACTTTCAAAAAGAGTGGACAGATGTGTAATATAATTCATGCGCAAAGTATCTAGAGGAATACGCTTAGCATCTGTGGGGGCGTATATCTCTGTGTAAGGGGATTCTCCAACATGAATATCGTACTGTTCTTCAAATGCACCTACAATTGCAAGATATGCGTTGCTATCCGTACGAACAGTCTCATTTAATCTTGAAAAATCATCGGTACTGTACCGTTGAAGATTCCTGATCTGTATTGAATATTGATATTTATTATATCGTTGTTCCAGTGTTTTTGACATCTGAAAAAACAATTCAGTACGATCGATCTGTTCATCAACAACCTGATTATCTTCGGTAAAAACAAAGGGGACCTTTTTTATAGCCTCACCCTGCTCACGGAGAATAGCCGATTGCTGCTTTAATATGTCAAAATCATAGGGTGCAATAATATCCATACGTGTAATATCGCCCACCTGATAATTATATTGGTATGTCTGTTTTTTTGGCGCCATAAAAGCCGAGAACAAAACAAGTATGATCAGTACACTTATCGTCCAAAAAGAGACCTTAGCCTTTTTTTTATTTTCTTTGTTTTTATCTAACATTATTACCTCGATGTGTCATTACAGAAAAATAAGACAGTTTCTTGATTCAATCAATGAAAACTTATGAGATATGCTGGCGAATATCTTTGATGACAAGTTGAATGCGTTTAACCCCATTCCACTCATTTATCGTTGGGACAAAGACCATATCCACTCGTTGAGAGGGATCCATGATCAGTTCAAACTGCTCTAACATATTCCATCCAATACAATTTATTGAGCCGTTTTCACCTTTTATAGCAAACTTAAGGTGTCTATCCTTCAATAATGTTGTATTGAAAACGCTAATATTTTTGATACTGAATTTAGGTCGCATATTCTCGGGACCGAAGGGTTCCATATCATGCAAGAATTTCATGAGTCGATCATTAACATCCTGAATATCTATATTTGCATCCACATAGATCGCAGGTTCTAGCATTTTATCGCTAACATGTTCATTGCCATAAGCAATAAATTGTTCTTCAAAAGCCGAGATATTCTCTTCCTTAATAGTCAACCCGGCTGCCATTTGGTGACCACCGTAACCATCAAGATGATTACAGCTATGAGATAGTGCATCATACAGGTCAAATTCTCTGATGCTTCTTCCACTACCCTTGCCAAACCCGTCTTTTACAGCAATTAAAAATACCGGACGGTGAATTTTGTCTTTAACCTTAGACGATACGATTCCGATAACACCGGGATGCCAATCTCCAGCCAGAACCACAGCCCTCGGTAAATGATCTCCATACTTATCTTTGACTTGCTGAAGAGCTTCTTCTGTAACCTTGCGTTCCACTTTTTGGCGTTCTTCATTTTCCTGATGCAGGATCATGCTGTATTGGCGAGCAGTAGGTCTATCATCCGTCGTCAACAAGGTGATAGCACGGGAAGCAGCACCCATTCTACCTACAGCATTCAAACGAGGTGCAAGTCCAAAAACAATATTTATTACTGAAATATTCCGAGAATCCATTTTGCAGACATTAAAAAGCTCAAGAATACCTACACGGCATTCCTGATTGCGAATACGAACCAGACCTTCACGAACCAAACAGCGGTTCTCGTCCACAAGAGGGACAATATCCGCGGCGGTTCCAATTGCGACCAGATCCAAATACT
>CAYTLV010000033.1:0-12632 GCA_964438445.1 uncultured bacterium
TCCTGAAACCATGCTACGCCTTTGGCTTCGCCATGGCGAGCAAGTTCAGGATGACTAGATATTTTTTTGTAACATGAATAGATTCTTCGATTGTTTAATTAAATTTATGCCAAAAAGAAAAAGGCTCAATATATTGAGCCCCAACTTTTACTTTTTACTTTATTCTTTTATCTTGGCTCCTAGAGCCTTATCGGTCGTGGCTTTCCTGGGCTTTTCAAACGAAGCGATATAGGGTGAGGTGTTCTTTCAGACATGTCATCTTCTTCATCCTGGCTGGCAAAAAAGCTTGAATCAAGATTGACATCATTGGTTTTTAAGCTATCGCCCGCAAGGAATGCAAGATAATCACTAATATTTGTTTCTATAGCTGAAATACGTAATGTGCTTTTGCTTGCAAGCGGTGTACCCGGATGCCGAGAATTTACAATATGATAATAACGTAAAGTACTATCCTGTGTATTCTCTCCAAAGCTCAATTCATAATCATACAACCATGCAATTTTATAAGCTATAAATGCGTGATTTTTATTATCAAGATCATCGGAATTCAACAATAACTTTAATGCCATAATGGCTTCATCAAACAAGCCCGCATCAATATACTCTCTTTCGATCTCGAATATTTTTTCCTGATTCTCGTAATATAATATTGAATCTTGAGGTACACGATCTAATATGTAATTGCTTAACTCGGATACGGGGAATTTTTCCGTTAATTCTTGTTTAATGCTATCAGCTTTAGTTTTATTGTTTAATTCATGTTCCCAGACATATGATTGCGAATAGAGAGCTTGAGGGACTGATGTTGTAAAATAGTATTCATTTTCAATACTCTCGTAAATATCCAGTGCGGTATCCGGCATATTTAGGTCAAAAAGAAAGAGACCAGCAAGACTAAAAAGCTGCCCGACATAATCGTTACCGTTTTTGAGATATCCCGTAAGAATTTTTTCAAATTTATAATAGTCTCTTTTGGCTAAGTTTTTTAGTGAATCTACATGCAAACTGTCTAAAGTTAGGGTATCAGCAAGAAACATATCGCGAGATGTTTTTTCAGCTGATGCAGAATCAGCAAAATTTTCATAATACACCCAGGCGCTGTCTTTTAACTGAGGTGCTTTATTAACGATTATTGCGATATCTTTATTGATCTTTTTCAATTGTTTTATCGTAATCAAATAATCGTTTGCCAGCTCGCCTTCTTCACATTGTTTACGCTTGGTTTGTGCTTTTTTGAAGAAAAATTCACAAGAATCAATGTCATCCACTTCATGGATGTAATATTTTCCCAAACGGTATGAAGCACGCGCCCATGCTTTTGAATCTCGGTTATTACGGTAAATCTTTTCAGGATCGTTTACAATATATCTTAACCTTGAAACAGCATCTGAAATTTTATTATCACTAAAATAAATACTCGCTTGCTCATAAATAATGTCACCCCAATATTTTGCAATTCGGGCATCTTTCAAAGCATCTACAATAAATTCATTTGCTTTCTTATCGTTTTCCATCAGTCGATAAATACGGATATAAGCTATTTGAACACGAGCACGTTGTTCATCAAATTTAATATTCCTGTTTGCACGGTCCGTATATTTTAAAGCTTCTTCGTATCTTTCATTTTCGACCAAGAGCTCAACCGCTTCAAGATACATATTACAGCGTGGCTCTTTATCTGAAGCTTTATCCGCAGCTTGCAAAAATGCATTTAAAGCTTTTCCCTTATCTTCTTCTTGTAAGGCAAGATAAGCCATTAGACTATAGGCATCGGAAAAATAGGTCCTGTTGCTTGTATTTGACAAAAATTGCTCTATCAAATCGTAAGCAATGGTTTTTTTATCCATTTGAAAGTAACATTTTGAGATCCAAAGTTTAGCTTCAAAATAATAAGGACTACCTGGATATTGAAGTGTCAGTTCTTCCAATTGTTTTAATGCGCGTTGATACCGGGACAGTTGAAATTGACATACACTTTTGAAGAACATGGCATCATCAACATATGATGAGTTGGGAAATTTTTTGATGACCAGCTCTGCTTGAGTAGCCGCTTTATTTAATGCAGTTCGTGATTGTACGCTAAGTTGATTTTTATCTTCTTCATTATCATATGCATCCTGAGCATCATTAAAATAAACTTTTGCGTTATAAAAAGTATTAAAATAAGCCGTTATATTAGCACCAAATTTAGCAAAGAAATTTTCCTGTGCAGACATCAGCACCAAAGGAAGTAGGGCCAGTATTATGAAGTAAGATATTTTTTTCATGCCATTTGATCGCTGCATATAAATAAAAGTTCCAAATTTGAGCATAAATTACATATATCGCGTAAATATGCATAATGTTTTTTAATTAAATCAAGAGTTTGGGATATGATGTCTCTTCTGAATTTGTTTATTTAAGTATTAATTTTTCAACAATAAGTATTGAAATTTGAGCCATTCCCGTTCCATAGATAGCTCCCCCAATGATATCGGAAGGATAATGAACACCCAGGTAAATTCTTGCTATTCCGACAAGAAATGCAAAGATGAACAGCGGTATAGCAAGAAAAGGAGTAAAATGTGCAATGATCATGGCAACCATAAAAGCGGCTGAAGTATGTCCCGAAGGAAATGAAAATTCATCAAGAGGATAAACCATATTTTCAACCTCATCATGAGCATTGAAAGGACGTACCCTGCGAATAGAATTTTTCAATATACGATAGATGGGTAATTCTATAGCAAGAGCTAGAAAGATAACAAAAAGTGCCGGTTTAAAAATTTCATTTTTTGAAAAATAGAGATATACAAAGTACAATCCGTAAAAATAGCCATCACCGATAAAAGAAATAACACGAAAAATCAGTGGAAGTATTGAGTTTCGGTGAAAATTGAATATAGCTCGAAAAAGTTTTAGGTCAATTTGTGGTACTGTTGCTTTCATTTTTTCCTCAGAGGAACAAAGTGAACATCTGTAATGACCTTCCCTTTCCACTCTCCATCTTTCTGCTCGTATAATACTAATAATTGGTCGAATTTCCCAACAGGTAATATGAGTTTCCCGCTTGGTTTTATCTGCGATAATAAATTTTTGGGAAGAACCTCGGGAGCCGCAGACAATAATATGATATCATAAGGGGCGCGAGCTGAATGACCGCTATATCCATCTTTGCAAAATATATTAACATTGTCAATATTAAGTTTCTCTAAAGCCTTCCTGCTTCTGTTTGCAAGATCTGCTTCCAATTCAACGCCCACTACTTTTTTGACCAACAATGAAAGCAGGGCTGTTACATATCCCGATCCGGATCCGATCTCCAAAACCTTATCTTGAGGATTCAGTTTAAGTAATTCCAGCATAAGAGCAACAACATATGGCTGAGAAATAGTTTGACCGCAACCGATAGGAACAGCTTGATCCCTATAGGATCTTTCGTTTTCATCTTCAGGCATAAAAAGATGCCTGGGAATTGTCAGGAAAGCATCTAGGATACGGCGGTCGCGAATACCGTATTCCTTGAGAAGTTTCACCATCTTTTCTCGTTTTGTGTATTTGCCGTATTCAGCGTATCGGGATGTACTGATCTTTTTCACTTAGTTAAACCTTATGCATAAAATTAGCTTTTCACTTGGTGTATAATACTAAACAATTGATAATTGACAAAGAAGAAAGAAAGACGAAAAATCGAAAAGCCTAATAGTTAAAGGTCGAAAGTTGAGGATCGAGATGTTGAAATGATATGTAAGCATAAATGTAAAGGAAAGCCTTTTGGCAAACTAATTAGCTATTGATTATATATTATAAATTGAAGTCTTTTTCTTGATTCTTGGATCTTGGACCCTGGATCTTTAATAAAATGAGGAGGAGAATAATATTTTATGATTTTTTAATTGGCTTTTTGCGAGTAGTAGGTTTACGCTGATACGTTTTCTCTACTCGAATTATATGTCCTTTATGCATAACAAGGGTAATATCAACCAAACGGTGACGGACTAAAGATTGCGCAGATGCGAGAACTAGTGTCCGGTTATCCTGTTTGACATTTTTCTTCAATAAAGTGACATATTTTTTTACAAAATAATCATCCAATGAATCAAAACAAGGATCATCAATAATGATAAGTTTTGAATCCTGTAAAAAGACAGATAATAAAGCGATCTTTTTACGAGTCCCGGATGAAAGTTCGGTCATTTTCCGATTCGCAATATCTTGTAATGCGAAATCGTCTAACAACTCCATAACCGTGCGATAAGCAAGCGGTGATGATAGTCTTTTTGCCTTTATGGCATCTAATAATGTTGCCAGTGGTGTTTTCTTAAATTGCATACCTTCCTGGCGGATATATGTAATTAAACCTTTAACGATCTTGGTAGAATATTGTTTTTTTGCCCCGGATTTACCTTCAAAATAAATACTTCCTTCGTCGATCTTCTGTTCATGGGCAAAAACTTCCAGCAAACTGGTCTTTCCAGAGCCATTTGGCCCCTGGATCTGATATATTAATCCCGGAAAAAGGGTTGATGTATAAATCTCGATCGGTTGATGAGGTTTTTTTACTTTGATATTCTCAAGTTGTAGAAGTGGAGTTTGTTCACTCATAGTCATTTAACCTTTCAACGTATTCTCCTCCCTGTTTTTCAAAAAGCCCTCAAACATACCCTGAAATGAATGAAAATGAAATAGTTTTATTAAGAATAAAGTCAAGATTGAGATTGAGGTCAAAACCAAGATTGAGATTTATGAGATAATTGAGATTAAATCTCAATTATCTGCTTGGATAATGTGATAATAATAACTATTTTTTCGGCATGATGAGCAACAATGAACAAATCACGCCCATTCCCTTAAGTAAAGCTGAAGTAGGCCGGTGCTATCGGGTATTGAATGTGGATGCAAAAGGAGCTATCCGGCAACGCTTGCTGGATATGGGACTGATACCCGGCATTTGTTTAGCTGTTGTCCGTTTTGCTCCTTTGGGAGACCCCATTGAAATCCGTATTCATCGTTTTCTAATGAGTTTACGCAAAGAAGAAGCCAAAGATGTTATAGTTACGGATATTGGCTCCACTCCTCACTACGGACAAAAATATGGACGAGGATTTGGTCGCGGTCTTGGTCGCGGTCTTGGTCGTATGAGGCGTTTTAGTGGTAAACGATAAAACCATTCATGTTGCCCTTGCCGGTAATCCTAATTCCGGCAAAACATCCATATTTAACTGTCTTGCGGGTGCCAATCAAAAGGTTGGTAATTTTAGCGGTGTTACGGTTGAAAAAGTAGAAGGTACTTTTAAACATAAAGGCTATACCATTCGACTTGTTGATCTACCCGGCACATACAGCCTTTCTCCTTATAGTCCTGAAGAAAAAGTCGCCCGCGATTACATCCTCCTAAAGAAACCGGATATGGTCATCAATATTCTTGATGCCACTAACCTGGAGCGCAATCTGGTACTTACCACTCAACTTATGGACCTTGAAGTTGAGCTCTTAGTTGTCATGAATATGATCGATGAGGTAAAGAAACAAAATACATCCATTGATTTTGAACAATTTGAACTTCTATTTGGTGCTCATGTTATTCCTGCGTCTGCCGTGACACGTGAAGGCATTCCAAATCTTCTGGATCATATCGTAGATATTAAATCCAAGGCGATCGAGACCAAAAAATACAAGCATACATATACCGATAAGATCGAGAGTTATATTTTTGACCTGAGCAATATTATTGCATCAAGAAAAGTTGGTCAACACCTCCCCACTCGCTGGATGGCGATCAAGCTCATTGAAAAAGACGCTGATGTGATTGCCCTACTTAAACCGACACCTTATTGGGAAACAATAAAAGTCACTCTAGAAAATATCCGCTCAGATATCCATAAATATCATCAGCATATGGAACCGGATGTCTATCTTGCAGAGGAACGAGCCGCATTCATTAATGGGGCAATCAAAGAAACAGTAAAAGACATCGAAGAAGAAGCCGAATCTTTAACTGAAAAGATTGACAATGTTCTTCTTCATCGCTTTTTAGGATTACCGATATTCATTTTGATCATGTACGCAATTTTTCAGTTGACCTTTAGGCTTGGCGAATATCCCATGCAGTGGATCGATCAACTTTTCCAGCTATTCACAAATTACCTAAACGGAATTATTCCCGCATCAATGGCAAAGTCCATTTTGCTTGACGGCGTGATCGCAGGTGTCGGAGGTGTTCTGGTCTTTTTACCTAACATCCTCATACTCTTCCTATGTATTTCCTTGCTTGAGGCCACTGGATATATGGCTCGAGTTGCATTTGTCATTGATAAACTTATGCACCGTATTGGGCTTCATGGTAAATCATTTATCCCTATGATCACAGGTTTTGGATGTTCTGTTCCAGCCATGATGGCTGTAAGAACCCTACGAAACCGCGGAGACCGTATCACCACCATGATGGTTATACCTTTTTTTAGCTGTGGCGCTAAACTCCCTTTGTATACAGTTATTATTTCAGCTTTCTTTGCTCCTAAGATGGCCGGGAACATCCTCTTTGGAGTTTATCTTTTTGGTATCTTTATCGCACTTATTTCTGCAAAACTTTTAAAATCAACCGTATTTAAAGATGACTCGGAACCTTTTGTCATGGAGCTTCCGCCCTATCGTATGCCTTCGGCTCATAGTATGTTACAACAAACATGGATGCGCGCATGGATGTATATAAAAAAAGCCGGTACGGTTATTCTGCTGGCCAGTATTATTATCTGGTTCGCAGGATCTTATCCCCAGAATGTAGACGTTCATCAAAAATATGAAAACCTCCGTTTGCAAGAACAAGCTGACATGGAACATCTTAGCCGTTTGGAAAAAGCAGAACAATTGCCTTATAGTGTAGCCGGGCGAATAGGTAAATTCTTAGAACCCATTTCTAAGCCCTTGGGATTTGATTGGCGACTCAATATAGCACTTGTGAACGGTTTGGCCGCTAAGGAGATCGTAGTATCGACTATGGGCACGATCTATGCCATTGGCGACGCCGAAAGTGGGACAAAAACACTCGCCGAATCATTGAGGGCAGATCCCGAATATTCACAAGCAGTCGGTATTTCATTTATGATATTTGTGCTCCTGTATATTCCATGTATTGCATCAGTAGTCGTTTTCCTTAAGGAAAGCGAGTCAAAATTATGGACCGTTGTGTTTGTTGCCTATACCCTTACAGTCGCTTGGATCGCATCCTTTTCGGTCTATCAGTTAATGAGCTTGTTTAGCTCATAAAGATTTTTTATGAAAAAGAAAACCGTACATGAGCAGTTTATAGCTTATCTTCGTTCTGAAGGTAAGAGTATCACACCTGAACGTTTAAATATTCTTGATGAGGTTCTATCTCAGAAAGCACATTTCAAAATTGATGATATTATTGATAAGATGGGTTGTGCGGAAAAAAGAATTTCCCGAGCTACGGTATATCGCAGTATCAAAACAATTGAAGATGCCGGTTTGATCAAATATATCAGAAGTATAAACGATGAAAAGATCTACGAAGTTCAGAAAAAACATCACGATCATATGATCTGTGAGTCCTGTGGTAAGATCATTGAATTCCATGACAAAGATCTTGAAACCCTTCAGGATTCAATTTGCGAATCACATGGATTTACACCACAACGGCATACTATGAAGATCTTTGGTATATGCGAAAAGTGTAAAAAAAATATGATGTAGAGACGCAAGATTTTGCGTCTCTACATTTCCAAAATACTATTTAATCAACGTCAACTTCCTTGCAACTTTTTTACCACCTGCCTGCAAGGTACAGATATACATACCCGAACTCAAATTAGACGCATCAAAACGCACTTCATACGACCCGGCAAGCTGATAGCCATCATATAGCGTGCCGACCAATCGACCGTTTATATCATGAACCTTGATCTCAATATATGCATTTTCATTTAACTCATATGGAATCGTTGTGATAGGGTTGAAAGGATTGGGATAATTGTTTCCAAGTCTGAAATCATCCGCCTGAGCGACATCATCAACAGCAACCATCGCGGATGCAGCATCAAATGTATATGCTCCGAGCCCATTTTGATTTCCCAACACATAGATAGTGAAAGTGCCATTTTTATGATCCAGAACTTCAATATCACCAAGAAGATCAGGATTACTGTTCATACCCAAACGATAAGTCGTTCCCGTAGATAAGGCGGTGCGGACTCCATCGGTAATATCAATAATGTAGGCTGATTCCGTATCTCTAACATAACCCGCTATATAGGTCTTTCCGTCATAAGCGAATGATGAGATCGCATTTGCATTTACGGGCAAATTTAAATTGCCTAACATCCAGCTAATATTTACTCCGGAAGCGGTAAAATGTCGCAAGTAATATTGGTTCGAAGTAACAAATAGTTCTTCAGAATCCGGCGATACCGCCATGGAGGGATTTCTACTATTATTCCGTTCCAATGTCAATTGGGTTGCTTCAAAACCGGAACTGATAACATTCCAATCCAGTCTTAGCATTTTATTCGATGAGGCAGCCGGAACAAATACACGTATCGAAGCATCATCGTAACGACCATCAACCGTGATGTGATCACCGAGACGATAAGCAATATCATTAGCTTCATAAACACATTGAGCTGCGGATGCGGGATCAGTCCATTGATATACTTTAAAAGTTTCACCAATAGCCGCACAATTAGCTGCATAGATCACGCCATCTTCGGAAAATTCAATATCACGCAGAGCGTGAAGTCCACCGTTAACACCTTCAAGGTTTAAGGTAAAAGGAATAATGGCTCCTGTTTGGGCATTTAAAGCATTAATGCGGATACTGTCCCCATAGCTTTGCAGAACAATCACAATATCATTTCCCTGATAAGTCCCCATAGCTATTCCGGTAGCTTCAAGTGTTGTATCGAGAAACGCCGGATAACTTTGTGCAATAGAGGTCTGTTCCCATAAGGTTACAATAAATTCTTCACGGGTCTTAAAGGTATTGATATCTGTCCAATGATCATATTTATTCGATCTGACACGCCAATAATAATACCTAGTGTAATCCAGATCGTTTAATTGCCAACTAGTATCTGCTAAAGCCATTCTATCTACTACAAGATCGCTCATAGTTATATCTCGTGCAACTTCCAGATCAAAAGAGATGGCATCTTCAAAATGATTCCATGTTAAAACCGGATCCAGCTCGGTACCTTCATAAAATGCTAAAGGCGTTTGTATCTGTACCTGTGGTGGCAATTCGGTGGTAAATACCCATGTGGGAGACCAATAAACGGTATTATCCGCTTTTACACGCCAATAGTATGATGTTTTATAATTCAGTGCAATATCCTTGACCGTATCATTGAGAGCATATTGTTGTAAGGGAGCTATAAAATCATCAGATACTGATATTTCCATAGTAAACTGATTGACACTTAGTCTATCAGCCCAAACAGCAGAAAAATCTTTGGGCGTTGATGCATCAGCATATGGAGGGTAAATAAGATGTACAAAGGGATAATCCATATCTGCAATGGGGCTCTCCAATTTATTACGATCCAAAGAAGTGATTCCATAATAATACATGCCAGCATCATTATCTGCAAATTCATGACTTTGGTTTATCTGAATTTCTCTGGCATTTGACATATTGGAAATATTATCCAGCGGATAGGGTGCGCGATAAACTACATATGCATAGCCTGAGTCAGCGGGATCACTGTATGAAGGCGCATTCCAAGAAATTGTCTTACTTCCATCCCCTTCAACAGTGTAAAGTGCATTTTGAGGTGCCATGGGTGGAATACTGTCTTTCCAGCTCATCACCGGCCATAAGGCAGGATAACGATACAGGTCAAGTTTTAAACTATCGATCGTGTTCTTATGGTTATCGTAAAAGTCATTGGCAGTAAAGAAGACTGAGCCGTCACAATTATAGGTTTTACGATTCTTACGTATTTGCCGGGGTATTTCACCACGCGGCCAAGTATCCTTACCGGCTCTATACATACCCTGACCGGGATAAAAATGGCGACCGTAATTAGCGGCTTGTGCCGCCCACCAGGGAATTAAAGTTCCATAATCTTGCCCGCCACCAAAAGGCCAGTAACATTGAGGCGTAATATAATCCACACTTTGCGCTGCCAACCAAGCAATGGGGTCACAATAGAGGACGTTGTATGCATCCATACCGCTAATCCCTTGTGGAACACCCGGACGATAGATCCCAAAGGGGCTGATACCCCATTTCATCCAAGGTTTGATTACATTGATACTATCCATGATCGTTTCAACAAGCAAGTTGATATTATCGCGACGCCAATTACCGATATTGCTAATTCCTCTGGAATAATTTGCATAGGTTGAAGCATCTTCATTATCAATCACACTATAGGGGTAAAAATAATCATCCATATGCAGACCATCAATGTCGTAACGGGTTACAATATCCATTAAAACATCGCTGATGTAATCTCGCACTTGAGGTAAACCGGGATCTAAAATATGAACATCTGAAAATTTTAATATCCAATCCGGATGCTGTTTCGTGACATGATCGTCACAGATATATTTGCTATCATTCACATTTGTCGATGTAGGGCCTACTACGGCTCGATAAGGATTTACCCAAGCATGGAGTTCCATGCCTAATTTATGTGCTTCTTCAACAGCAAATGTCAAGGGATCCCAGTCTGTGCTTGGCCCGCTTCCCTGTGTTCCGCTGAACCAGTATGACCAAGGTTCGATATCCGATTTATACATGGCATCGCAAGCACAACGTACTTGCATCAGCACAGCATTACATCCGCTGTCTTTAAGTTTTACCAGATAGTTTTTTAGGTCACTTTGTTTTTTAGTATCAGAATCATATTTGGATTTCGGCCAATCTATGTTTACAACGGTCGATAGCCATACGGCTCGAAATTCGCGCTTTGGCGGTATATCTAAAGCAAAAAGTGCATTTATTGATAACAGTAGCACTAGGAATGCTAGAATAGTTTTTCTCATCTCTTTCCTTTTAGGAATTATTTCTAGCGACTGAATGTCCAGATGGGGGACCAATTCTCGGTATTATCCGATTTAATTCGCCAGTAATAGGTATAGTCGCGAGGTAGTTTTTTATTCAGCCGATTACGATCAAGAAGACGTTCTTCATAGACAATAAAGCTGAATTCTTTATCCGTTGCAACTTGAATATGATAGCTCTCTGCTTGTGGATATGTTTCCCAGACAAAGGAAACAAAATAAGATTTTATTTCTGAAGCAAATACCGGTTTTCTGGGTGCCACAAAATCATAAACCGCTTGAGTAACCCGGCTTTCTAATTTAAAAGAATTCAAAGCTGTTACAGCATAGAACCACTGATCATTTGTCATATCAATATACGTTCCGGAGCCATCGGTCACAACATCCAGAATTGTAGACCCTTTTTTGCTAAGATCTCGTTGTGTTTTTGAGCGATAAACAACATAACCCCATGCTTTCGGATCAACTTCCCATGATAGCTTGACTTCTTCTTTACCGGCACGTTCCGAAAAAACGACCGGAGCCTTAAGTGCCTTACCTTTTTGATGCTGATTGACCGGCCATAAGGCCTTATTTACATATAGGTCAAGTTTCATTGAATCAATGGTATTCTTAGGATTGTGGAAAAAGTTATTTGCTGTAAAATAAACAGATCCTTGACAACCGTCTGTATCACGGTTCAAGCGAATCTGACGAGGGATCTCACCTTCAGGAAAACGATCAGTGCCCGCGCGATACAATGCTTGGCCAGGATAAAAATGTCGTTTGTATTTCTTTGCCAGAGCTGCCCAATATGGAATAAGCTTTCCATAATCTTGTCCACCATCAAATTGCCAATAACATTGCGGTGTTATATAATCAACACTTCCGGCTTGCAACCAAGCCAGAGGATCACAGTAAAGAACTGACCATGCATCAAAGCCTTCTATGCCTTGTGGTACATTCGGTCGATAAATACCAAAGGGAGAAATTCCCCATTTCACCCAAGGTTTGACTTCATCAATACTATCAGACACGGTCTGAACAAGTAAATTGATATTATCCCGACGCCAATCATGAATATCTTCAAAACCGCGGCTTTCGTTGACAAAAGTCAAGGAATCTTCATTACTAATCGGACTATAAGGATAAAAATAATCATCCATGTGAATACCATCAATATCATAACGGCTTACAATATCCATAAAAACGCGTGTTATATATTTCCGGACGTCCGCTTTACCCGGATCCAGTATCTCCACACTTTTAAACTTTAATAACCAATCGGGATGCTGTTTTGCTACATGTTGATCTGAAATATATTGAGTACTATCTGCCTTTGAGGGATCTTTAACGGCTCGATACGGATTGACCCAGGCATGCAATTCCATACCTCGTTTATGGGCTTCTTTAATGGCGAATTTCAGCGGATCCCACAAAGAATCGACTGCAGGACCTTTGCCCTGTGTTCCATTAAACCAGTAAGACCACGGTTCATAAGGGGAATTATACATAGCATCGCAAGCAGGGCGAACCTGGAAAAGCACGGCATTGATACCATTGTATTGCAATGTATCCATAAATTTGACCAGATCTGCCTGCTTCTTAGCCTCAGAATCGTATTTATTTTCCGGCCAATCAATATTTGC
>CAYTLV010000034.1:0-4337 GCA_964438445.1 uncultured bacterium
TTGCCTGTTTTTGCAAATAGCTTTCAGTTGCACTTACTTGTTGAATTCAGGTAATCTTAACAATGTATATAAGCACATTATTTGCCATTACAGCAGTGCCTCCTGCAAACGGAGACGGTTCAAGCGGAAATCCCTATCAAATTGCAAATATTGATAATCTCTATTGGATCAGTCAAACTTCATCTTCATGGGATAAGTACTTTATTCAAACAGCGGATATTGACGCGTCGGGAACTATTGCATTGGATGGAGGAGCGGGCTGGAATCCTATAGGACCAACTTGGTGGTATTCAGATTTTAAGGGCTACTACGATGGACAAGATTATAATATAGATGGATTATTCATTAATCGTCCCAGCACTGATTATGTTGGTTTGTTTGGTGATGTATGGAATGATCCCAGTATATTGCAAAATATTCATCTTAGTCATGTAAATATTACCGGAAAAGATAATGTGGGTAGTATCGCAGGCTGTTTATATGGGAATTTGAGTAATTGCTCTGCTGAAGGCACAGTAAATGGAGAAAGATATGTCGGTGGTCTTATCGGAACAACGTGCAATGGCACGCCGGTATCGTGTTGTTATAATAATGCGACAATTACGAGTAGCGGAAAAAATGTTGGAGGTATTTGCGGACAGGCTGAGAGTATTCCGCTAGAGAATTGCTATAATACCGGCAAAATATCCGGAGTAAGTAATGTTGGGGGAATAGCCGGTTATAATATGATGATAATAACGAACTCCTATTCAACTGCTTCGATTAGCGGAAGTATATGTGGGGGTCTTGTGGGTTATCAAGAAGAAATGATGACTACTGTTGATAATTGCATTTGGAATTCGGATACAATATCCACGGGAATTGCAAGCGGTAGTAATTCCGGAACCAGTTACGGCAAAACAACAGCTGAAATGAAAATACAGACTACATATATGGCTCTAGGCTGGGATTTTACATCAATTTGGTCCGTCGATGAAAATATCAACAATGGATATTCATATTTGCAAACAAATTTACCTGAAGAGGCACTTCCTATTATTCTTTCAGAATTTAAAGCTGAGCAAGAAAACGGGAATGTCCTGATATCATGGAAAACTGAATCTGAAACCAACAATGCAAGATTCTTGATCTATCGTGATGGTGAAGTCATTGGAACTATTGAAGGCGCCGGTACAAGCAGTGAATCGCATCATTATTCTTTTACAGATAGCGAAGTTATTTCCGGTAATAGCTACACCTATGTTCTTGCCGATCTTTCATATGCAAATGAGGAAGTCATTCATGAAGATTTTGCCGTTACAGTAAATATAAGTGAAAACAATATACCTCTAGAATTTATTTTGGAAGCGAATTACCCCAATCCGTTTAATCCAATAACAACGATTAACTATGCATTACCGAAAAACGGTCCAGTCACACTGAATGTATATGATATAACCGGAAACAAGATTCGTATATTAGTCGACCAAGAACAATCTGCAGGCTATCGATCAGTTGTTTGGGATGGCCGGAATAATGAAGGAATTGAGGTCAATTCCGGTATGTATATATTTAGGATCACAACCGGTGATTATAGCGATAGTCGAAAAATGTTAATGATAAAATAAAATTCGGATATAAAAACATAAAGCCTCCGCTTGGAGGCTTTATTATTATATAATATAATTATTTCCCAAAATACTTATCAATTAGTGTGCTGAGAATATTTTCTTGAATGGGTTTCGTGATATAATCATTACATCCGGATTCAAGTATTTTATTTTGATCATCACTGAAAGCATAAGCGGTTTGAGCAACAATAACAACATCTTGATTAAAAGTCCGAATGGCTTTAGTTGCTTCATAACCGCCCATAAGGGGCATTTTAACATCCATAAGTATCAAGTCAATATCCTGATGTTTTTTACAAAGTTCAATGCATTCTACACCATTACGAGCGTGTATTATCGTTTTACAAAAGGGTTGCATTAAAATGTTTAAGTATAAAAAGGAAGGTTCGTCATCTTCAGCAATAATTATTTTTAGATCATGTTTCGATAATTTCAAAGATGTGTTTTTTTCATTTTCCTTTAAATTGATATCTAGATTGCTCTTCTTAACATGGGTAACATATGGAATTGAGAAGTAGAAGTGAGAGCCCGAATTGACTTCTGACCGTAATTCAAGATTTCCACCCAGCATTTCAACGAAGGCTTTTGAAATGGAAAGGCCCAGGCCCGCACCCTCATAGGGTTTGGTCATACTACTGTCGACTTGTATAAAGCGATCAAAAATTTGCTTTTGTTTGTTCTCGGGTATGCCTATTCCTGTATCATCTACAAAAAAGGCCAACTTGTCTCCGTAAAGTTCATAACCAAAGTTGATTTTACCGTGATGAGTAAATTTAATGGCATTTTTTAATAGATTGATCAAGATCGCTTCCAGTTTGTCTTTGTCAGAAATAATGATTGCTTGATTAGGAAGTGGTGTAGTTGCAGAAATTAATTCAATACCCTTTGCGACACACTCGGGTTCAAAAAAGTTTTGAATAAAGGCGATCACTTCATTTATATCCATATTTTGAGAATGAAGCTCCATTTGACCTGACTCAATTTTAGATATATCAATAAGGTCATTAATTATATTCAACATTCGTTCACTGCTTTTTTCTATCACATCCAAATACTGTTCTTGCTTTTCACCGGAAAGATCCTTTTTGCGTAAAAGTCGTGCAAAGCCCATTATTCCGTTCATAGGTGTACGGATCTCATGACTCATGTTAGCAAGGAAAGCCGACTTAAGATAATCAGATTCTTTTGCTCTTGTCAAGGCTATATTTAGAGCTTTTTCAGCGTGTTTTTTCTCTGTTATATCACGAACGATCGCAAAGGTAGCATTTTCATTTTGGAAATCGATGATTTGATAATTAACATCTACAATTATGCTCTTACCATCTTTCTTTTTAAACGTTGTTTCATAATGATTTGGCACAGCTTCACCCTTTTCGCGCTTGTTGTGACGCTCATAAAGTGATTTCGTTGCTTCTTCCGTATAGATTTTCTTAAATGATATATTGCTTAATTCCTCAACTGCATATCCCAGCATTTGGGCAAAACGACTATTAGAATATATAAATTGATCTTTTTGAGAAATAATGATGCCGTCATTCGCATTTTCAACGATCAAGCGGTATTTTTCCTCGCTTAAACGGAGAGCATTTTCAATTTTTTTCCATTCTGTGATGTCTTCGGCTACCTTGAGAAAGTGTATTGTCTTTCCCTCGGGGTCAAGGACTGGAGTAATAGTCGCATTTTCCCAATACTTTTCTCCGTTTTTCTTAATATTTTGAAATTCTCCACGCCAAGTATTACCCGAAAGAATTGTGTTCCATAATTCTTTGTATAGATGATCAGGCATCATTCCCGACTTAAGGATATTAGGTGTGTTCCCGATGACTTCTTCCATTTGGAATCCTGTTAGTTCAATGAATTTTGGATTGACATATTCAAGAATTCCATTAATATCTGTTATTGCAATTACCGAAGGACTTTGTTCAACAGCTGTTGAAAGTTTTCGTAATTCATTTTCCATTTGTTTTGCATCGCTGATATCACGGATAATAGCAAAGGTCGCCGGTTTATCATTAAAATCAATAATTTGATAGTTTACATTTACATAAATTGGATCGCCGTTTTTATTTTTAAAAGTTGTTTCATACTGGTTGGATATCGTCTTCCCGTTTTGTCGTAAGATTTGACGATTTTTCAATTCTACTTTTGCTTCATCTGTAAAAATTTTGGTAAAGGGGATATCCTTAATTTCTTCTATAGTATATCCAAGAATTTCAGCAAAGCGCTTATTGGAATATATGATATTATCGTTTTGTGAGATCTCAATTCCATCATTTGCTCTTTCCACAATCAAGCGGTATTTTTCTTCGCTGTTTCGTAAAGCTTTTTCAAAATCTTTTCTTTCGGTAATATCCTGGAAGGTTCCGTGAAGTTTTGTGGTTTCACCATTTATTCTCGTGGCTTCTCCTATGGTCTTACACCATTTAATTGTTCCTTTTGCTGTTTTGAGCGGAGCCTCGAATTGCATTGGTTCACCTGTTTTGATCAGATCAGCCATTTTACTATTGACCATTTCTTTATATTCAGGCAAATAATAATCAAGATGTTGTTTTAATCCTGGGACGTTATCATCATAATCAATTTCAATAACATCATAAACACCCCGAGTCCAGTGTGCAACTCCCTTTCCTTTAAGATCCATTTCCCAGCCACCAATTTTTGAAATATACTCGATTTTGTTAAGTAAATGTTGTTTTTCACTTGAAGCTATATCAAGAATTTTTCTTT
>CAYTLV010000034.1:4437-12457 GCA_964438445.1 uncultured bacterium
TCATTCAACCAGTGCCATTTTCCTTTTGTGTCTTTAACGCGATATTCAATACTGAAGGTTTTTCGTTTATTCAGAGAAAGGAAAAGAGCTTTGACTTCTTTTTGGTCATCAGGGTGAATCGCATTGAACCATACAAAAGGATCATTTATTAGGGTTGAAGGGAAAATGCCAAGGACCGTCTCCACCTGAGGAGACCAAAATTTTGCTCCTGTCTTTGTCCCAAATATATAACTGATATCCGGGATTCCTTCAACAAGTTGTTTATAACGACTTTCACTTTGTTTTAGATTCTCATATGCTTCGGTTATTTGTTGAAGTGATTTATTCATATTTTTTTCTTTGCGCTTAATTTGTTTGACGCCCATAATTATAAATTTCCAATATTGATTGACTACTTATTTTTTCTATTGCGATTCAATATATTTCTCATTTTTAACTAATATACTATTTTGATTATGGTCAATAATAATAAAAAAAGATTTCGAATGAATAATTAATAGTTAATTGCTTTCATTTTAACCAATTGTTAACTTATCGAATACAAAAAGGGATTCAAACATGAAAAAAAGCTTATTTATTATTGTTGCTATGCTTGTTCTTCTTAGCGGATGTAGATCAATAACGGTCATGTCATACAATATTCACGCCATGAGGGGTATGGATAAAATGGTGGATGTTGACAGAATAGCTAAGGTAATTAAAGATCAAACTCCGGATGTTGTTGGGCTTCAAGAGGTCGACCAATTCACCGAACGAAGCGGTAAAATAAATGCTATAAAAATTCTTGAAGAAAAAACCGGTATGTATGGTGTGTTTATGGCAACTTTTGATTACCAGGGTGGGGAGTTCGGAAATGCAATGCTGTCAAAATATTCGATTATTGATCAAAAATTGTATCGCTTACCGGCTCGTGATAATTATGAACCGCGTCTTATGATGATGATCTCTTGTATTATAGAGAGCGGCGATACGGTTCATTTTTATAATACACATTTAGATCACCATCGTCAGGATTCCGATCGTCCAATTCAAGTTGAAGCTATTAAAAAAATAATTGAAAATGACAAAAGTAAAATTGTTTTTACCGGCGATTTTAATTGCCAACTGGGCAGTGAGTCTCTAAATACGATAAAAAGCGTTTTAAGTCGTTGCCCTTCAGATGTTCTTACTTATTCGACAAAAGAGCCAATATGGACAATTGATCATATTTTTTATACTAAAGATCAAGGAATACGCCTTCAAGAGCTTAAAGTCATTCCGGAAGAAATGGCTTCGGACCATTTTCCTATCGTTGCAAAATTCCGCATAAAATAAAAAAGGTAAAACTAAAACTTACCTTTAAAATTATGTACCCGGGGCGGGATTTGAACCCGCATGTCCGATGGACACTAGACCCTGAACCTAGCGCGTCTGCCAATTTCGCCACCCGGGCTGATATTCAAAAAACTATTTTATCTTTTCTTCAGCCTGTAGATGGGTGATCTCATTTTCAAGCGTTGAAATTTTTGTCTTTAAATCTTTGACCTGTTCCAACATACTATCTATGCTTTCAAGTTCTTTAAGATCATAATTTTTATTGTCATCAATATACAGGGTTGTCTTTTCACCAAGTTCCTGATAACATTTCAATAATATACGCCGCGTCTGAAAAACTTCGTATTTGAGTTTTCCGATACGACTGAAATCGCCCGCTTTATCTTTTGTGGTGTGGTAAGCTTCGTCAATTTTAGGACTCAAACTTTCCCACCACTGGGCTAATTTGCTTTTTAAGTTACCATCAGTATTCATAATATACTCCATTTATCCGCACAATTTACATGATAATAATCCGTCTGTCAATGACATTATGTAATAAAAAGGACGGTTATACTTGGTCTTACTTGTCCAAAACAAGCAGAGTTTCATTATTGATTAAAACACTGGGCTCTTCAGTAACACGACCAATTGTCGTTGAAGTAAGATTGAAATTTGATGTAATTCGCGCAAGATCAATAAGATGGTTCTCTTTGAGTGTGACCATTGCAGCTGCTTGAGGTTCACCATAAATAAAAACTTGGGCAGGTCCTTTTCTTTCAGAGTAAATTGTTGCACCCAATCCTTCAGAACTTGCTTCTTTTAGTGTTGCAATCAGACCACCACGTCCTATCATGGCTGCAGAGGAAATGATATCTTTTTCGGCACATTCTTTAATAACGTCGACAAGAGCAGCCAGTGTCCCTGTCATAACCCCGGGTGGTGTATAAGGTTCGATCTTGCCATGCACAGAAGCATAGGCTGAGCCTTTTAGCACACCATTGGGATCACCAAGAAGACAAATAAAATTGCCGCTTTGTTGAAAAGTATATGGCAATACATTCTTATCGTGTTTTGAGATAAAAAATAATTTTAAGCGATTTGTATCTCCGGGTACTATGCAATTATTGGCTATTGGAATATTAAATAATTTTGCACTCTTTTTGATGGTTGATAAGTACGCTTCAATATCTTGAGGAGAATCAGCTGTGCTTTCCATATAGTAGGAAAGGGCTAATGGTTTATACCCCCTTATTCGCAAATTTACAATACTCGACAAAGTATGAAGCTCAATACCATTAAGCGAAAATGATAAACTGTTCAGAGGAAGTGCATCTACCCGTAATTCTGGGATACTACCTTCAAAAGAATAATGTTTTGCAGGATATTCATTTTGTTCATCTAGAAGAAGTTTGAAAAGTTTATCTGTGACATTGGGATATTCATTGTCAATCTCAATTGTTTCACTATCCGCGGTTGTTGTATCAAGCGGATGCTTAACACCACCTGTTTTTAGCTGTCCCTGCTGAAGGTCTTTTAATGTTGAAAGCGGAATTTCAAGAAATCCTTTTTCGTTATCCAGGCTAAGAATAGGGTATGAAACAGTTTGACCAATAAAAACAGGAACGCTATCTAATTCTTTACAAGCTTCTTTGAAGTGTAGGTGTTGGTAATCCTCGACTATATAGAGCAAGCCGTTCTTATAAGTTTTGAATAATCGCTTTGATGATGCGGTGATATGCCCGCCGGTGTTTGTGTCCACACAAACACGGCACAGTCGCTCCCAGGGTGTTTCATCGCAAATAAGAGAGATATGGTCAGCAAATTTACTGGCAGATGCCAGCGACTGTGCAGCGGCATGCGCCGTGGCGGGCTGCACATAGATATGATAAGTAGCATGTTTGGAACGAAGATGCTTCTCATTTTCCGGCTTGGTCACACCCAGCATAATAGTTCCGTGTTCATGCTTATAACATGAGGAAGCATCGAGATGCCGAGTTGCCATATCCAGGCAGCAACGCAATCTGCTTGTATGATTGCTGATATAAACATAATGTTCATCGTCGATATTAAGATAAAGCGGTCTTGATGGATTAAAATGCAAAAAGCGCTTTTCACGATCAGGTTCGTATGGATCAAAACAGGCAAAGACTTCCCGTTCCAAATCCGTGGGCATCCGCCCCAATAGTTTGTTCAAATATGATGTAAAATTTTTCATAATCAATATTATGATTTTCTTAGATAAAATCCAACTTGTCAATACAGGCATTTAGTCTTATTTTAATTTCTACTTGGAATAAAGGAAAACCAATGAATATTGAACAAGTCATCCCAATCTTGAAGGCTCAGAAAGATTTTTTTACCTCCGGTGAAAGTCGCGATCTCGGTTCTCGCCGTGAAGCGCTTAAAAAACTTAAAACCATGATCGTTGAGAATGAACATATGATCATCGATGCCTTGAATGAAGATCTACGAAAAGCTCCTTTTGAGAGTTATGCAAGCGAAATTGGTTTGGTTTTAAAAGAGATTGATCACCATCTTAAGCATTTAAATAAATGGACAAAAACTCGCCGGGCATCAACACCCCTTGTTTTATTTCCTTCTAAAAGTTATGTTCGTAGAGAAGCATACGGACTGGTTCTGATCATGGCACCTTGGAATTATCCTTTTGGTTTGCTTCTAACGCCTCTGGTTGGCGCTATTGCTGCCGGAAATTGTATCGTACTTAAACCTGCCAATTATGCAAATGCGACAGCTTCTTTACTTGAACATTTAATACGGGAAACATTCCCACAGGAATATATCAGCATTTTTACCGGCGGAAGAGAAATTAATTCTGTTCTGTTAGCTCAACGATACGATTATATATTTTTCACCGGTGGTCTGACCTTGGGCAAGATCATTGCAGAGTCAGCTGCAAAGCATTTTACACCCGTAACTCTTGAATTGGGCGGAAAGAGTCCCTGCATCGTAGACAAAGATGCAAATCTGAAAAAAGCAGCCAGGCGGATCGTCTGGGGAAAATTTCTTAATTTGGGACAAACATGCATTGCGCCAGATCATCTATATGTCCAGAGAAGTATTAAAAACGAGTTGGTTGGATTGATAGAAAAAGAGATAAAACGGCAATTTGGCAATGATCCCCGGCAAAGTCCGGATTTGTCACGGATGATCAATGAAAATGCTTATGATCGTGTTTGTGCCTATATGGAGAATGGGAATATTTTGATTGGCGGTAAAAAAAATAAAGCGGATAAATATATTTCTCCCACCCTCATTGATGGTGTTGAGGATAGTATGCCGATAATGCAAGAAGAGATATTTGGTCCCATTTTACCCGTCATTGAATTTGATATGGTTGATGATGTGATTAAAAAAGTATCAAAGAAAGAAAAGCCTCTTGCTTTGTATTATTTCACTAAAAGCAAAAAGAAAGCAAAGCATCTCATGTTCAATGTGAATTCCGGGTCAGTCTGTATCAATGATGTTGTCATCCAATTTGCAAACAGCCATATTCCTTTTGGTGGTGTTGGTAACAGCGGCAAGGGCTCATATCATGGGAAACATAATATTGATACATTTAGTCGTGAACGTTCCGTAGTTGTAACGCCGACAAAATTTGATATTCCTGTGAAATTTGCACCTTATAAAGAAAAATTATCGATCCTTAAAAAGGTTTTTTGATCTTTGTTTATTCTTAAGAGTGGAGCATAGGAGGTTCGAACTCCTGACCTCTGCATTGCGAACGCAGCGCTCTCCCAACTGAGCTAATGCCCCATAAAAACAAATAATTTATTGATCCTGTATCAATACCAAGCGGGCAACCGTTTCGATATGCGCTGTATGCGGAAACATATCTACCGGTTGTATTTTTTCGACATTATATCCCGCTTCAACAAGAAGAGCAATATCTCTTGCTTGTGTTGTGGGATTGCATGAAACATAAACAATTGAAGGTGGTTTTAAGGCAATTAATTGTTTAACGAATTTAGGGTTTAATCCTGCTCGTGGAGGGTCCACAATAGCTAGATCTGTTTTATCTAATTTAGCTATCAATTCTTGGTTCGTCTGTAAAAAAGTGTCTAGGTTGGCTTCAAAAAATTGGCAGTGTGAAACATTATTTCGCTTAGCGTTCATTTTTGCGTTTTTTACGGCATCTTTGACTACCTCAAAACCGATGACCTGTTTAACCTTATCGGCGATATAAAGCGAAATGGATCCTGCTCCGGAATAAAAATCCCAAACGACCATATCCTTTTTCAACTCCGCAAAATCAACAACGGTATTGTAAAGCTGCTCGGCACCTTTAGTGTTGGTCTGAAAAAATGCGTTAGCAGAGATCTCATATTCCAAACCATCAAGCGAATCGTGGATAACCGAATTACCATGAAGTAAAACTTCTCGTTCACCAATTGAATGATCACCTTTGGAATTGGTAATATTGTTTACAATGGACGTCACTTCAGGAAACTTGGACGTAATGCTTTCGACCAAAGGTTTACATATATTCTTATCTTCATAACGTGTCACAAGATTGATCATGATCTCACCGCTGTGTTCACCTTTGCGTATGATCACAGAACGAAGGAAGCCGGTATACTCGCGTGGATTGTTGAGGGTAATACCGTTTTCTTGTGCCCAAGAGCGTATCTCCCGGAATATCTCGTTACGTCGGTTATCTTGTAAAAGACAAGCATCAATATCCAAAATTTTATCAAAGCGGCCGGGTGCATGAAGGCCGATAGCATAGTCCTCGGCCGTACCCGGATCGTTCTCTTTTAACAACCAGCGAGAGACGCCCGCAGAAAAATCCATTTTATTTCTGTAAGCATAAATTTCCGGCGCGGGAAGTGCCGGTAAAATAGGGATCTCGGGCATTTTTACAAGATGAGTAAACACATCTTTAACTTGCTCGGTCTTGATATCCAACTGCTTTTGATAATTAAGGTTCTGAAATTTACACCCTCCGCAATCTGCAAAATAGGGACAGGGTGCATCAACATGATCGGGTGACTCCTCAATGATCTCTCTGATAATAGCTTCGGCAAAAGCAGCTTTCTTTTTAATGATAAGCGCCCTGACCTTTTGGCCGGGTAATGCATCACGGACAAAGATCACAAAATCATCAATTCGGGCAATGCCTTTTGCACCAAAAGCGATGCTTTCAATATACAATTCTACTTCTGAATTTTTTTTAATTTCTATCATTTGTTTTTTTCTTTGGATCGTTTATCGTTAATAATATCCATGTGTTCATCGGTGATTAGCACCACATCATTTCCCCGGGCCCAATTAACACAACTAAGGAGAACCCTGTTCAGAAAAACACGAAGTACACGAACTAATTTTTCACAAGCCTCTTTGGTAAATTTGATTTTATCGTCTGCACGGTCCGCGGAGTACATAACAACCTCAATATCCAAACCCTTACCTTTGGGAAGGGCTGCTGATCGCGGTCGACGAAAAGGAGTATACCAAAACTTGGTATTATCGCGATAACCATAATCTACGGGGATAGTCGGGAATCCGCAATGCCGTGTTCCATTTAAAATGGTATGTTTGTACTTCTCTTTGATCAGGATCTTATCAATGCGAAGAATGAAATGCGCGCCTGCTTCGCTTGTAATACCGTTAAAATCTCGGTACGGCCCAGAATACCCTTCATGGAAGACATCGTCTTGTGCGCCATCTAATCCACTCATCCAGGTACATTCATAGACCTGAAAGGCCTCCGCTATTACCTTGGGTCTGGGTGTTGTGGGATCAGCTTCAAAACACAAGCCATCTTCCGTCGTAAAGTTACACTCTTTCATTTTTTCTTGTGGAGTATCGCCGGGATATCCAAGGCGAACCGCTTCTTTAAAATATTTTCGTTTATCGGGAATAAAGTTAATGGCGCATTTACCGTTCTTAAATAAGTTTGTGGCGGTATTTGAATTATTACGGCATTCCAACACCATGGCGTAATATTCTTTACCAGCGATATAATAAGGAAAGATCAACGAATATGCGCCAAGCGTTGTGAGTCCGTCATCACAAAGAGTGGAAATAAGTGTCGTTGGCATAGGAAAGAAACCGAAGGTCTGGTAGAAGTTATCAACGATCCGAAGATCGGAAAATGAGTTTGGCATAGCGCATCCTTTTTATCTCAATGAAATGTACTTCATAATTGTCTTTTTCCAAATTGGAATTTACAATGCAGTGTTTTTATTCAATGTTTCGCGACGCTTTTTCCAATCGGGAAGGATAGAAGCCAAGAGTGAATAAAATGCTTTATTATGGGCGGGTACTTTAAGATGGCAAATTTCATGAATGATCACATAATCGATCAAGTTGATATCTTTTTTAACTAATTCAGTATTCAATGTGATAACATGTTTAATTGAACAAGAACCCCAGCGACGTCTCATTTTATAAAAGCGCAGAGTGGTGACAGGAAGGTCAAGATATTGTAATTGTTCCAGGACATCATGATATCGGGGGGCTAATACTTCGATCGCTTTTTTTCGGTACCAGCGATCGAGCGAACGGACGATCATATCTGTATCTTTAGGATTTTTAACGCGAATGATCAACTGATTGCCATCAAGTTTGACATGTGTAGATCCTGTGAACAATTTGAGTTTGTATTTCTGGCCCAGATAAGCAAATTCCTCATCTTCGCTATAATGTTTGTCGCTTTCAGGGGGATGTTGTTCAAAATGATCAAGATGTTTGATCATCCATT
>CAYTLV010000035.1:0-12390 GCA_964438445.1 uncultured bacterium
ATATTTCAGAAGCAGCCATTCAATCTGAAATAGAGAGTTATATCGTAACCGATGGACTGGCAAAAGAGTATGCCAGCTTTGTATCTATTTTTACTTCTAATATCATCGAAACGGGGGTTTGGCTTTCCGGTTTTTATGGTTCAGGTAAATCATACTTTGGAAAGTTACTCGGTTACATGATGAGCAACAGGCTCATCAATGGCACTCCTGCAAGAGATAGGATTTTGCAAAGGTTCACTGGCATTGATGATGAGGCACTGATTAAAAATTCCATAGCAAAACTCAATAGCATAAATGCCCGAGTGGTTTTTATGGATATTGCCAAGCAGGATACTTCAAAAGGTTTTGCATATACATTTTTTAAAAACTTCCTAAAATCACTTGAACTGCCTGAAAATGAACACGGCTTTTTATTATTCTCTTTAATGTGCGATGCTGCTTACAGCAATGCTGCTGATTTTGTTCAGGATAAGTTAGGCAAGTCATGGAGTGATTTGAAAAACAACCGTACTGTTTACATAGGAAAGATTAAAGAGATATACATCGGTTTAGATAATTCAGAAGCCGACTACAACAATATCCTCACTACTATCAGAAGGGAAATCGATGAGTTCAGTGCAGCAAAACTGAAAGATGAATTGTATAATTACTTCAAAGCAGTAAAGGATGAGAAAGTTGTTTTTCTGTTTGATGAAGCCAGTGAAGCTATTAGTCAAAAGAAATACACTTTACTTGATTTGGAAGGATTGAGTGAATCGCTTTCCTCATTGGGTGGTAAGGTTTGGTCTATAGCTATTGCTCAAGAAAAGCTCGATGACGTTATCGATAACTCCAATGTGAGCAAGGCACAACTAACTAAAGTAACTGACCGCTTTAAAACCAAAATACACCTTGAAGCAACAGAAGTAGATGTTATCATCCGTAGTCGCCTGCTGAAAAAGAAAGATGATGCAGTAAAGAAATTAAAAGACAATTACCAAAGCAATTCAGGTAAAATAGCCGATCACAGTAGCTTGACAGGTGCTGGCAAATCAGAAACTGTCGATTCTTTTGTTACCTATTATCCATTTTATCAAAACCAATTCGGTTTATTACAAAACTTTCTGTTTGGTCGCCGAGGTTATGCTTCAACTAAGGTTGCCGCAAGAGGTATGATCATTACTACTTACGACATTTTAAAATACGAAATCCAGAACGAAAAAATGTTCAAGGTTGCTACTGGTTGGCAAATTGCAAAAGAAGCACAACCACAGCCCCCTGTTCGTCTGGTAAACAGATACACTAATGCTGATACCATTCTAAAAAATGAGCACATTGATTTGCCAGGTCGTCATTTGTTGGAAACCATCCATTTCTTAACAGAAGCGGAAATCGTCCCAGCTTCACTGAGCAATATTGTAAAGTCGTACATCAAAGCACCAGAAGATTTTCATACAACGCAGGATCTAATCACTAAGGCGTTAGACACCTTAGTAGAACATAAAATCCTGTTGTTATCCAACGGCACCTACCGCATCACTTCTGATATTGAACAAAGGTTGCTCGATGAAATGAATCAATATCCGGTACAAATTTTCAAAAAGAAGCAACAGGTGATTACTGCCTTTAAAAATGCTGCTTTCATTAAAGCATTGGCAAAGATTAATGATAACACTACACCATATGATTTCTATATCACATCAGATAACGATGATGAATTAACTAATCCTTCTTTAAAACAATTAAAACTGAAAGTCAAAAGCCTGTACAGTTTTGGCGATGACCGTAGTGCTGATATTGAACAGATAAAAACTCAATTCCAAAACGATAAGGATGTAATATGGCTGGCACCGGACAACAGCCATTTCAAGGAAATTGACAAACTGTTGGATGAAGTAGAACGCATTAAATACTTAGAAGAAAAATACTCCAATCCAAATTCTGATGAAGGACCCATTGTGAGAGTTTTCCAGGCAGAACGTTCAGCTAAAGAGAACAGGTTGAAAGAACTGGTGGAGCAGTCACTTATTGAGGGCAATTCAATCTACTTGTACAATACAGCTCAGTTGGATAAAAACAACTGGCAAAACACTGTGAATGACTTGCAGCGTCAGGTTATTAATAATGTTTACAGCCAAAGACTTTCTGCTCAGTTATCAGATGCCATTGCAGAGAGAATAATCAAAGAGGGCAATAACCAAAGATTGCATACCTTCTTCACAGGTCAAGGTTCTGATTTTCAATTTTACGATGCAAAAGGCAATTTCATTGGAGAATCATTAAAGCCAGCCGAGCAAATTCTTTTCAAAATCAGAAACACATTTGTAGATGGTGCTACTCTTGAAAAAGATTTGGAGCAACCACCAACAGGTTTTGGATTCGGTACAGTGATTACTACCGTTGCAGCTTTGATGAGGGGCGGAAAAATTATGGCTAAACACAATGGTTCAGAGAAGTTCTCCTGGAAGGATGAAGGAGTGACTGGCATTTTCAGTGTTGCCCGAGAGTTTCGTAAAGCCTCCTTTAAAGCCATTGCAAAGTCTCTTTCTAAAACCCAAACTGACATTCTTGTTAAATCATTGCAGAACATGGAATGCGAAACCCATACCGGAAAAAAAATAGACTGGAATACCAACGATTTTGATTTGGTAAATGCGGTTCGTGAATTAGCAAAACGCTTCTGCGATAAGGTTGATGATATGAAGCGGTCTAATAAGGACTTTGATACATTATTTAGCAATCTGGAAATCTGTAAAGACCAGTTAGGCACATTCACAGGTGCAGTAAGCGAAGCCAATTACATTGATAAAGCAGAAAATTACCTTACTCAAACCGATGTGTACGCCAATGCCATCAAGGAAATTGAAAAGGCTGAGAAATTCATTCGTAACAGCTTGGATAAATTACGCCAGTGGAAAACCTTTGCTGATGGTGTTACCGATGAATTGAATAAAGTGGCACAACCTGGATCCACCATCACGCCACTCTTAGACACATTCAATAGCCTATATAAAGGTGAGGTGGTAAAAAACTTCAAACAACTGCAGGAAACGGTTCAAAAAATTAAAGATGCTTATTTCCAACTCATGCAAGCTGCTGCTGCTGATATGGCTTCTAACTACACGCAACTGCAAAAAGATGCGGAAGCATTGGTCAATGAAATTGCGACACTGCCTGCCGGACTCAATGAAGATGCAAATATTAAAGCAGGAAACATTTTGCACTATGCTTCCCAGCGTACATCATCTTCGGTGGATATTGAATACGAAGTGAAAGACAAACAAACAAGGTTTACCTATTCTGAAATGCTTTCTTTTATACAATTGTTCAATAGCTATAAAACAGAATTAGAAATCATCAAATCAGGTTTGATAAGAACGGCTCCGCCAAAGGCTGCACCAGGTGGATCACCTAAGCCATCAACCAAAACTTATACAGCTCAATTACCCGGTAAGAAAATAACCGTGATGGCCTATAAGCAATGGTTACAACAGGAATTACAAAAGTTAGCAGGGGCATCTGATAACGATAAAGTTGAAATTAACAATTAGAAGTACAGTAAATGAAATTAGCCGATCACGTTGAACATATACGCAAACTGATTGATTCCTCCTTTCAAAATCGATTGGGGCGTATGGGTGTTTCGGCTACTGCATTGAAACCCATTGATACAATTCCTTCTGAGTACCTTACTGAAAGGAAACGCATTGAAACAATCAGGGAAGTTTGGATTGAAGAAACAGGAACGGTTGCAGAAGCCTATGAAAAACTGGTAGAAGAATTTACGTTTACTTTATTCAACCGTCTGGCTGCATTAAAGGTAATGGAGGCCCACACCCTGCATCCGGAAATCATTACACGTAGAAGTCAGCATGGTGACCGCTCTTTTGCTCATAAACATTGGCTTGAGGAAAATCCCGATGGCCGCAATGAAGAAATGGAGGGTTTGGTTCGCTTTATGGAAGATCAGTTAGCTACCTTGGCTGCCGATAATCCTTTGTTCAGTCCCCAACATCCCTATCATTTGTTGCCCACTGCTATCGAACTCAACGGCATTATGGGTGCCTTTAATCAGATGGAAACTGATTCACAGGTAGAAGCAGACATCTGGCAAAGCGATGATGTACTGGGATGGTTATACGAAAGCTATAACAATTATAAAAAGGCAGCCCATAAAGAAAGTGGCGACAAAACAGAGTTCAATAAAGTAAGCATACAAAGCCAGGTTTATACCCCTCGTTGGGTGGTTAAGTTTTTGGTGGATAACAGTCTTGGGAAATTATATCTTGAAATGTATCCCGATAGCGATATTAAAAACCGCTATAAAATTGCCAACGCACCCAAGACTCAAACAAGAATACCTAAACCACTTACTGAAATAAAACTGATTGATCCGGCTACCGGTAGCGGCAACTTTTTGCTGTATGGGTTTGATTTATTCTATGATTTGTACACAGACCAAATTGAATACTACGGTGCAGATTATGACGACCGTAAAATTGCTGAACTCATCATTGCACATAACCTGCATGGGATTGATTTGGATGACCGTGCAATACAATTGGCCCAATTAGGCTTGTACATTAAAGCCAAACGCAAAAAGCGTTCGGCTAAAATTGAGCACTTCAACATTGTAAGCTCCGACTTCTTTTTACCGGTTTACAATGAGGTTAAACACCTGTTTGAAGGCGAACAGCCACTAAGTCCCGAACTTGAAAAGATTGTAACTGATCTCTGGGCAGACCTGCAACAAGCATACAAGTTTGGAGCATTGATACATCTGGAAGAAAAGTTCAGTATGCGACTGCATGGCTTGGTGCAACAGTTTGAAACAGTACAGTTGCAAATATTCTCAGCACAAACGCTTGCCAGCTATGAGAAATTTAGAGAAAACTTCTTTGCCAACCTGCAAAAAGCGGTTACACAAAATACTGCCAAACAAGGACAGACATTCTTAAATACGAAAACCCAGGATGCCATTACTTTCCTACAATTGCTAACACAAAAATACGATGTTGCTGTAGCTAACCCGCCATATACCGATAGTGGTGACTTTGGCCCAGAATTAAAAAGATTTGTTGATGCAAATTACAAACAAACCTTTAAATTCAATACCAATCTTTACGCTGCATTTATTAAGAGATGTTGTGAATTAACAGATGAAACAGGTTATGTAGCACTAATTCATCCACACACATTTATGTTTATCAAAACATTTGAAGATGTAAGAAAGTACATCATTGAACATACTCACATTGACGTGATGGTTGACTATGGATTAGACAGAGTAAATCTTTTTGGCACAGGAATTTTATTAGATGCAACTTGGTATGTATTAAGCAAGCAGAAAAAAGAAACGAAAGGTGTTTATTTCAATATAACAGCAAACCAGCAAGAAAGAGCGAAGCAAACATCATTAGAAGTTGCCTATGACGATGCGATTAATAACAGAAAAAATGAAAGAGTTTATTCATTAGCCCAATCCAAGCTCAATATCATTGAAGGTTTTCCTTTTATTTATTGGATAAGTGATGGTTTTAGGGAGAAGTTTAAAGGGAAAGTAATGGATGACTATTTCTTTATTTGTAATGGCATTTCTTCTGGTGGTAATAATGAGAGGTTTTATAGGTATTTATGGGAAGTGAATAAGAATGACATATCAATTGACTATAAAAATGATCATAAAAAATGGGTTAGAATAAATAAAGGTGGAGGGTTTAATAAATGGTTTGGAAATTTATGGCTTTTATTTGAATGGGCTGATAATGGGAAGCAACTTAAAGATTTAAAGAAAACCATTCCTTCAATTCGACATGGTTATGAGGAATTTTATTTTGAAGAAGGATTAGCTTTTACTGGTGCTTCAAGCAAGGGTTTGTCTGTACGACATCAACCACGGAATTGTATTTTTGAAAGAGCCGGGAAATCAATATTTAAAAAAGATGATAATGTAGACTATTTATATGCATTAGCTTTTTTGAACTCAACATTATGTGGCTACATCATTGATGCGTTAAATCCGACAGTTTCATTTCAATCTGGCGATATAGAAAGAATTCCATTGATCATTCCTGACAAAGACATTGCGATCTTAATATGTACATTAACTGATAAGAATGTTAAACTAAAGGAGGAATTATGTGGATATAAAATAATAGAATTAAACTTCTCAACTAATCCATTATTAGTTCATAATGAAGCAGCTCTTAAAGACCGTTTATTAGCTTACCTCAATTATGAGAATGCTCAATTAACCCAAGTGTTGCTGAATGAAGCGGTCATCAACCAGCTCATTTTAAAAGTCTATGAACTCAGTGGGGTAGACAAGCAACAAGTAGAAGCCAAGATGGGCAGGCCCGTTGGTGAACTTCCGGTTTTGGATGCTGCTCGAAAAGCCTATCTGGCTGAGACCACACTTGAACATAAAATTGTAGTTCAGCATATTGCAAACCTTTCTACAATAACTTTTGAAGAGCAACATGTTCAGGCAATCAAATCAGAGCTTGGTGCTATGTATCAAAGCAATAATGACCTGGAAGAGTTTTGCATCCGCCACCAGGTTAATCCCATCAATGTTTGGTATTGGTTCAAAGAAAGCAGAGTGTTACCTCAGGCTCGTGCTGCTGAAATTGCTTTAGAGTTTTTGGCAGATGTTTTCCGTACCATTTTAATGGAAGATGAGGACGGCATTGTTCCGGTAGTTGGCTTATCCGGTGAGATAAGATTAATGGATAGGTTAGAGAAATATTGCTTTCAGCAAGACTTTACCTCCGCACAGTTTATGCAAATAGATGGAATGATTGGTCGCCCTATCAATGAATACATTGAGCATCATTTTTTCAAAAACTTCAGCGACCATCTCAACCTCTTTATGTACCTGCCCAAAACGCCATTCATCTGGCATTTGAGCAGCGGAGAACATCAGGGCTTTGAGGTATACATCATTATCTATAAATGGAATAGAGATAGTTTATACAAACTCAAAAGCAGCTACCTCAGCAAACGCTCAGAAAGTCTGCAATACCGCTTACAACAAATAGGTGACAGCACCAGTGCCCAGGCACAAACAGACAAAGAAACAATCCGCCTGCAATTACAAGAGATAGATGCCTTTACCAAAAAGATTGATGAACTCATTGCAGAAGGCTACGATCCCAAACTGGACGATGGTGTAGGTAAAAACATTGCACCGTTGCAAAATAAAGGTATACTAAGAGCAGAGGTGCTGAAACCAACTCAATTACAGAAATACTTAAACGCAGATTGGTAATGACAGAACAATGGCTTATACAAGATATTAAGAAGTTAATGCAACACTGCAACAAGGTTGTATTACTGGATCCTACAAGCCAGTGCAGTTTTGTTTTACCCATTTTACAACAAAACCAGATTAGCGTACTTCAAACAGACAATACTATTTCAGAACAATGGCAACAGGAGAAAGAAGAACTCATGCTTCGTCATGATGCAGAAACAACTTACAGAGACAAACCACTTGTCTTTTACATTACCCGTCCTCAAGATAAACTTAGCTTTTTGTTCGATTACTGTTTTACACATGGGTGCCTCGATTTAAGCCATCCGCAGGATTGGTTGAAAAAGAAAATATTTACTCATACCGGTTTGCAGGTGCAGTTAGACAATCCCATGCTGCTTACAGCCGCTAAATTGGGCATCGGTAAAGACCTTGTCTGGTGGAAGAAAATTGTGCAGGATTTGGAGGAAGTGATTAATCTCGATGATGAGTTACTACCTTTTGCTCATGATCCAGAAGGCTATTTGAGTTCAAAAGAACCAGACATTAAAAGATTATTTGCAGAAAAGATTCACGAATTGCTTAACCAGCAATATATCAGCAAACCTGCAAAAACATTGGCAGATGAAGTAGTAAAAAGAATGCTTGACGGACTTGCCAACAATGAAATTTCAGACACGCTATTACAATTGTATTACAAATGGGTAGACAGTACCACCTACCGGCCATCCCTGGAAACATACATCAGCAATTACAAATTAATTGGCACTACCAACCCCTGGAATGCACACCCTGATCATTGTTTTGAAAAACTCGACCAGCTTTCGTTAAAGCAGATAACAGATAATTGCAGAGATAAATCATTTGTTGCCGATAAACTTCAAAAGCTAAAGAAAAGAATATTCTTTTCTAAGGCTCAACTCTTTGTTCCGGCATGGTGGCATGATGTATGGGTGCTGTTTAATGTAAACACCAACGCTTTGTCAGCTTGCAACAACTTGAATGCGTTTATAGAATACTACACAGACACATTTTCTAAGGTTGATCGGGCAATCCGAAATTTGTATATAACATTTCTAAGTTATGAAGCTATTATCCGTCCATTACAGGAATACTATGAAGGATTGAATAATTTGGTGCTACAAACATGGTTTGGCTTCTACACAGGGTATAAATCAGACCAGCAAGGCTATCTGCCAAAACTCATAGCTGCGGCTAAACCTAAAATAGCCGTCATTATTGGCGATGGTGTACGGTATGAAGTTGCAGACTATGTAGCCACTGAACTGCAAAAACAATTCAAAGTTGATAAACAGATCATGTTAGCAGATATGCCTTCGGAAACTGAGCATAATATGAGTGCTTTGTATGTTGGATCCAACGAAGTTTTGCCTGTACATAAGGACAGAGAATCAAGATTAACACAATCAACAGGTAAGAATATTGTTTACATGCCTTTAGAGCAATTGAACTATGGTATTGAGGCCGACTACCTCATACTAACCTATAAGGATATAGACAGTGTCGGTGAAAAACTTCAGCAAGCTGCCATTAAACTATTTGCAGAGTTTGAAGCAGTGCTTGTTGAGAAAATCACTTTATTACTCAATATGAGCTATCATGAAGTGTACCTCATCACCGATCATGGTTTTGTTTTGACAGGTTTGCTTGACGAGGCCGATAAAATTGACCCGAATGCAACCGGTAAGAAAGAAGTACATGAACGCTTTATTCGTACTGCGGACAAGCAAGAAAACAATGAATGGATGGCATTTGAAGAACCTTATGGAGAATACAATTATGTATATGCTGCCAAGAACCACCGTCCATTCAAATCAAAAGGTGTCTATGGTTTTTCTCACGGTGGTTTCACTCCACAAGAAATCATCATTCCAAAATTCAAGTTTACCAAAGCCAAAGCTCAAACATCTCAGTTGGAGGTTTTCATTTCCAATAAGACAGACTTGAATGATGTGCCGACTGAATTGTTTGTTATAAAGCTGGAAACTGCAAAATCAGCATCCGACCTTTTTGGTGCTCAACGTAAAGTCCACATAAAACTATATGCTGGCAACAAGGAATATCAAAGTAGTGACATAATATCTATTGATGCAGGTAATATAGAGGAAAAAGAGTTTTCCTTAAATAAGAACACCCAGGTGCAAGCGGTATTACTCGATGCAGTAACACAAGAACAATTGGACACTGTAATCATTAAAAAATCTAACCTCCGTGATTTAGGAGGCTTATAATGAAAGAAACAATATGATAGTATTAGATGACTTAGATAAAAAAGCATTAGACCATTTCAGGGGTTTTGTAGTGAAAAAAGACCTGGTAGGTATCATCAAAGGCGGAGCGAACGTACCGGCATTTGTCTTGGAATATTTGTTGGCCAATACATGTAGTACCGAAGATGAAGAAAAGTTGAAAGAAGGCATGGAGAATGTGAAAAAAATTCTTCGAGACCATTACGTCAATCCCGAAGAAAGTACGTTGATACAGTCAAAACTGAGAGAAAAGGGCAGATTTAAAATTATTGATAAAATTTCCGTAGATCTTGATTCTCAAAGAGATCGTTATTGGGCCAATATCAGCAACAGCAATATCAAAAAAGCCAATATCAGCGATGAATTGGTACGGGAGCATGAAAAACTAATGCTTGGCGGTATTTGGGCTATAATTGAAATGGAATACGACCCAATGATTACTTCTGGCACTACTGTTTATCCTTTTGTTGTTCAGGATATAAAGCCCATACAGTTATCCAGCTTCGACAATTCAAAAATTTCGGACAAAAGAAAAGATTTTACCAAAGAGGAATGGAAAGCATTACTACTTCGCAGTGCAGGTTATGAGCCACTTAGTGAAGGATTGGATGAAAGAAAACTGAATTTACTTTTATGCCGGTTAATACCATTGGTGGAAGCAAACTTCAACATGGTTGAATTAGGTCCTCGTTCTTCAGGTAAATCTTATATCTACAAAGAAATAACTCCTTATGCAATTTTGATTTCCGGTGGTCAGGGTTCGGTGGCTCAGTTATTCGTAAACAACACCACAGGCAGAGTTGGTGCTGTTGGTTTGTGGGATGCAGTATGTTTTGATGAAAGTACTGATAAGCTGTTCAAAGACAGAGATGCCGTTCCGATGATGAAAGACTACATGGAATCAGGTTCTTTTTCAAGAGCAAAAGGTGGAGAGATTTCAGGATCTGCTTCTATCATTCTAAACGGCAACATTAACCAACCTGTAGAAACAGTATTGCAGACTTCTCATCTGTTTAGCCCATTATCTGATGAGGTTAATTTTGATACTGCATTCTTAGATCGTATTAATTTATTCCTGCCTGGTTGGGAGATAACCAAATTCAGTCCAGAGAACTTCACCAATCACTTTGGCTTCAGCACCGATTACTTTTCTGAGATTTTAAAGTCGCAGCGTAAGACAACATACTACGATGCTTTAGATAAATATTTTTCTTTAGGCTCCCATTTAAAACAGAGAGATTCAAGATCAGTGCGTAGGATTATTTCCGGTTTCATCAAGTTACTTCATCCAGATAGTGAATACACCAAAGATGACATAAGAGAATACTTGGTTATCGCTATGGAAATGAGAAGAAGAGTAAAAGAGCAATTAAAGCGAATTGGAGGCATGGAGTTTTGGGATACCAATTTCTCATACATTGATAAAGAAACACAAGAGGAAATATTTGTTGGTTTACCGGAAGAAAGAGGTTCTTATTTAATTGAGAGCAATCCGCTTCCTCCCGGAGTATGCTACACAGCCACCAGTGATGGCGAAAACAATTCCTTGGTAAAAATTGAGGTAGTTGTTCTTCGTGGTAGTGGTAAAGTCAGTGTAACCGGCACTAACAATCAGGAAGTAAAAGAGAATATCAAAAACACTTATAACTATCTCCGTGCAAATGAGAAAAGTATTTTAAATGAACAACATACGCTCACAGGATATGATCTTAACATTCAAGTCAGCAATCTGATGGGTTCATATATCAGTAGTGGAATTGGCAGTGCGGTTTATGTAGCAATTATTTCTTCCATTTATAAAAAGAACCTCAAACCCGGCTTGGCAGTATTGGGTAATATTTCTATTGGGGGTGCTGTTGAAAGAGCGTTGAATTTTGCTGATAAAGCAACGTTGTTATCTGAAAATGGAGCTAAAACAGTATTAGTCCCGATGGATAACTTAAGTGAAATGATTACACTACCATCAAGTATATTAGGTAAAACAGATACACCTTTTTATGGGAATAGTCAGATGTTGTTACAAAAGGCAGTAATTGGTGAATAAACAACCCAATTAGCAAGCACATTTCCAAAGCTCCACAAAGCCAAACGCTGCAACAAAAACTTTGTCATAGTATAGCCTTCCCTGAAAATCGGACATTAGAAGTTTACTCAAACACATGCAATAAAAAAACGTCCCTTTGTTTACCCGTCTGATTACAGGGGAGGATACCGACATAATCCCGCCTAATTTCCTATACCTAATTATTTGGGGGAGTATTGTTTGATAAAACCTTCTTTTCCACCACAATTTTTTCTTATCCGGTTCTGAAAGTTAATTTTATATCTTTTTGTACTGACTTTATAACCAATAATAACTAAATATGAAAACAATATTATTATTTTTTACTGTTTTAATTTCTATGAACCTATATTCACAGGAATTTGATTATTTCCCTACTTCTACAACCGGTCAAATAATTAAACATACATATTATACACTTTCTTATTCAGAACAAAACGAACAAGCAGAATGGGTAGCTTATGAATTAACTAAATCAAGAGTTTATGGGGAAGTGTCAAGGACAGATAATTTCCGGGAAGATCCGTTAGTTAAAACTGGTTCAGCTACCTTAAATGATTATAAAGGATCAGGGTATGATAGAGGACACCTTGCCCCAGCTGGTGATATGAAATTCTCAGGGATTGCTATGTCAGAGAGTTTCTATATGTCAAATATGTCTCCACAAACCCCGGGTTTTAATCGAGGTATTTGGAAAAAGCTGGAAGCACAAGTCAGAACATGGGCAATAGAGAATGAACATATCTATATTGTTACCGGCGGAATATTTTCTTCTAAAATAGGATCAATTGGGAATGGTGTTACAATACCAAAATATTATTATA
>CAYTLV010000036.1:0-2624 GCA_964438445.1 uncultured bacterium
CCTTTTTGCTCACCGCTTTTAATATTCTTCCAACCCTTTAAATGATGCGCATCATCAAAGCACAAATAGCGTTCTGTTTCACGTTTCCTTACTGCTAACACAGCAAGCGCGGAGCTATTCTGATACAGGTACTGCATAGCCAGTAGATCAATATTTGAGATAACATCAACATTGTAGACAAAAAATGGTTCTTCACCTTCAAGAAAGGATTGTGCATGTTTGAGGGCACCACCGCTTCCAAGAATTGCTTTCCGTTCATCAGAAATATGGATCTTTACACCGAAATCATTATTATTTAGATAGCTTTCAACCTGATCAGCAAAATGATGCACATTTACAATGATCTCATCTATATCAGCTTTTAATAGTTTTTTAATGGTAAGTTCCAGCAAAGTTTTACCGTTCACTTCGACCAAAGCCTTTGGCATAATATTCGTCATGGGCTGCAAGCGCGTCCCAAGACCGGCTGCGAGGATCATTCCTTTCATGGGAATTCCTTTAAAAATGGTTTAAATTGACGATTATATCATCCCGCTCTTTAAAATATTCCGCCATTTTGACGGCACAATAAACTGAGCGATGCTGTCCGCCTGTGCATCCAAAATTGACACTTAAGTGCGTAAATTTACGCTTTACGTAATTATCTACCGTTGGCTCTACCATTGCCTTGGCATGCTCAAAGAAAGATCCAATATCTGTTTTTTCTTCTAAAAATTCAATGACGGCTTTATCCTTGCCATTCAATTGTTTGTATTCTTCATATCGACCGGGATTATTGTGTCCGCGGCAATCAAAAACAAAACCACCGCCATTTCCCGATGTATCATCAGGTATACCTCGTTTATAAGAAAAACTGCTAATATCCAAAGTCAACTTTTCAGAATCAGCACGCCCGTATTTCATCAGTTTTTTCTGCTCGGTGATCTTCTGCAGGACCTTCATTAAAGCTGGAACTTCAATAGGCAGATCCATATTCTCAAGTAAATATCGAATATTTTCGATCGCGTAGGGCACACTCTTTAAGAAATGTTGTTTTTTCTCGTAGAAGCCCCTAAAACCATATGCACCCATGGCCTGCATAATGCGAACCAGAACATAAGCATGATAATATTTGGTAAATTCTTGACGATCAACTTTGTAATACTTTTCAAGTATATCCAAATAATATTCGAAAAGCATGTCGCGGATATGTTGAGGAATATCGGCTTTTGCATCATAAAGAATTGAAGCAACATCATATTGCAAAGCACCGTAGCGACCGCCCTGAAAATCGATAAAAATAGGCTTATCATCCATTAGCATGATATTGCGTGACTGATAATCACGGTAAAGAAAATGCTCACAATCTGTTTCCAGCAAATAATCGGCAAAGCGATTAAAATCATTTTCTAGTTCTTGCTCATCAAAAGGGATCTTGGCTAGTTTAAGAAAATAGTATTTAAAGTAATTAAGATCCCACATAATAGATTGGCGATCAAAACGATAACGTGGATAGCATTTACTAAAGTCTAGTGTTTTCCCTGCCAGTAATTGGAATTTAGGTAGCTCCTCAAGAATCTCTTTATATAGATCGATCAAGCCTTGTGGAAAAATACCGTTTTTATATACATCCGTCAGATAAGCGTACAGAGTTTGATCACCAAGATCTTCCTGTAGGTACATATTATTATCAAGATCCTCGGCAAAGATCTCAGGCACAGAAAGACCATGAGCACGAAAATGACGGCAAAAAGAAAGGAAGGCAATATTTTCTTTTCGATCTTCGTTATAAACACCGATCACTGTTTTGCCGGATTCGCCTTTAAGTCGATAATATTCCCGGTAAGAACCGGAACGCGGCATCTCCTGGATCGAGATACAATCTTCATTGAATAAAGAACTATATAGTTTTTTGAACTGGCGTTTCTTTTGCATGCTTTTCCTTTATTTTCTCAACCAGTAACTTGGATTTATTTTTTCCTGTTCGTGCCATAATTCAAAATGCATCCGAGTTCCGCTCACCGACCCATCAGAACTGGCTGTTGCCAATTTCTGACCCGCATCTACATATTCGTCTTGTATGACATCAATATTATCAATATGAGAATAGACCGTATAGTAATTATCATCGTGTAGGACAATTATAGTATTTCCAAATCCCCGAAGCCAAGTGATGGTTACGATCATCCCGTCACTGACGGCCCTAACAGCCGAACCAGATGCTGTTGCAATATCTATTCCCGAATTCTCCGTTATTGTACCTAAAACAGGATGTTTTTGTTTCCCAAAACTGCTGACTATTTTTCCTGTGACCGGCCAAGGCAGTTTCCCCTTCTTTTGACTAAAGGGTAATTCTACGATCTCCCGTTTTTTCCGTTCTTCTTCCAAACGTATCAAATAAGCTTTTTTATCTTTTTGTGCTCTATTTATCAGATTTTGAATTTCTTTGATCGAACTTTCTTTTTCTTTGATCTGTTCAGCGATCAAAGTTTTATCGGCATGAATTTTTCTATATTTGGATTCTTTATCGTTTTTTAATTCTCGAAGATTTTCCTCTTCATTTTCCATATTCATCACGCTTTTAGCGATCGCTCTTGTTTCTCTGTCGACCTGAGCATTTCTGGTGTCAATAAAATTAATATTAT
>CAYTLV010000036.1:2724-8064 GCA_964438445.1 uncultured bacterium
TTGGTATTGTCCACTTCCCGGATCAATCCTTGTTCTTGTTGTTGATATTTTTTGACTTCGCCTCGCAAAGAGGTCAATTGTTTTTCAAGATATTTCAATCGTCCGTTGCTCTGATCAATCTTTTTGTCAAATTCATCAATAGATTCCCCAAAACACAAAGCAATGGAAAAGATCAGTAAAACAACAATCCTGAAAATATTTTTAAAATTCATCTTGATAAAATAACATATTATTGGCGGGGATTAAAGGAATTTAAATGATGTTTAGGGATATTGGGTATAAAGGTTTAGGGGTTTAGGGGTTTAGGGGTTTAGGGGTTTAGAAATTACTACCGTAGAGACAAGGCATTGCCTTGTTTTTACAATCAAATGTTTTTCCTTCGTTCAATTCATCGATATATTGACTTATCAACTTTTCGATTATATATATAAAAACCCTCCCCATTTTCATAGGAAGGGTTTTGTATTTAAAACCAAATATGGTTTATTTTAATACATTCCGCCCATACCGCCACCCATACCACCTTGAGGCATCGGAGGCATTTCAGGTTTATCTTCAGGAAGATCGCAAATCACTGCTTCAGTTGTCAGTAAGAGACTTGCAATCGATGCGGCATTTTGAATTGCGGCGCGGGATACTTTGGTCGGATCCACAATACCGAATTCAAACATTGAACCATAACATTCTTTGCGAGCATCAAAACCGTAATCACCTTTGTGGTCTGAAACTTCTTTAATAACAATAGCTGGCTCAAGGCCGGCGTTAGCTACGATCTGACGGATCGGGTAAAGAAGTGCACGTTTGACAATGTCAACACCCACTTTTTCATCACCTTCAACACTTTTTTCTACTTTATCAAGAACTTTTACAGCACGCAGAAGTGCAACGCCACCGCCTGGTACGATACCTTCTTCGGTAGCCGCACGGGTTGCGTGAAGTGCATCTTCAACTAAAGCTTTCTTTTCTTTCATTTCAACTTCTGTTGCAGCACCGATATTCAATACAGCCACGCCACCCGCTAATTTAGCGAGACGTTCCTGTAATTTCTCACGATCATAATCTGATGTTGTGTTTTCGATCTGGACGCGAATTTCATTTACGCGACTTTTGATTAAAGCAGGATCACCGGCTCCATTTACAATGGTCGTATTGTCTTTGTCAATGTTCACACGGCTTGCCTGACCTAATTGTTCAAGTGTTGCATTTTCAAGCTTAAAGCCTTGTTCTTCAGAAATGACAGCACCACCGGTGAGAATAGCAATGTCTTCAAGCATAGCTTTACGACGATCACCAAAACCGGGAGCTTTAACTGCAGCAACTTTCAATGTGCCACGCAAGCGGTTAACAACTAGAGTTGCCAATGCTTCACCTTCTACATCTTCGGCAACGATAAGAAGTCCACGACCCATTTGAGTTGTTTTTTCAAGAAGGGGTAGAATATCTTTCATGGTAGCAATCTTCTTGTCATGGATCAAAATAAAGGGATCTTCAAGCAGTGTTTCCATGGATTCTGTATCTGTCACAAAGTAAGGTGAAAGATAACCACGATCAAACTGCATACCTTCAACAAGATCCAATGAAGTTAAAGCACTTTTAGCTTCTTCAACTGTTATCACACCATCGGTTCCAACTTTGTCCATTGCTTCAGCAATGATCTCGCCGATAGGAACTTCAATGATCTCTTCTTTGTCAAGACCGATCTTTATCATGCGAACAACCTGGTTGTTTGCAGAGATCGTACCGACTTGTGCGATCATTTCTTTTGAATCGTTGACTTTTTTGCTCATGGCTGTTAGTTCATCAAGAACTGCTGCTACAGCAACGTCAATACCACGCTTCAATTCCATGGGATTAGCACCTGCCGTAACATTTTTTATACCTTCCGTCACGATAGCTTGTGCTAAAACTGTGGCCGTTGTTGTTCCATCACCGGCAATATCCGATGTCTTGGAAGCAACTTCCTTGACCATTTGAGCGCCCATATTCTCAATTTTATCTTCAAGTTCTATCTCTTTTGCAACAGTAACACCATCTTTGGTGACCAGAGGTGCACCATAGCTTTTTTCTATGACTACATTCCGTCCTTTTGGTCCCAGTGTTACCTTAACAGCATTCGCAAGTTCATCAACACCCGCCTTCAACTTACCCCGGGCATCAACATCATACAAGATTTGCTTTGCCATTTTCATTCTCCTTTATATTATAATTTCTAGCATTAAATTTAGGCAAGCATAGGCACGAATTCAAGTTAATTTGTTTATTTCGTATTGTATAAAAAAGGAACCCCGTCCCGAAGCATCGGGATCGGGGGCCGGTGGCAAAAAAACATATTCATCATCCCTGAAAACAAGCTTTTAGCTTATTTTCAGGGATGACGTGTTGGGGTTCTGGCTTTCAGCTTGTTTTCCGAGATGACGTGTTGGTCTGTCATCTCGACCGTAGTGGAGAGATTTCAAACTACAGAATAAAATGAAATGATTCACAATCTTATCAAGGGAATCTTATTAATAAAAATATTTTGGTAAAAATATTTCTAATGATGGGATTTAGCAAAGTAGAATAACAGGCATTTTATATTTCTGAGTAATCTGAGATCTTTCGACTGCGTCCCGACCCCGAAATTTCGGAACGGGACTTCGCTCAAGATGACAGCTTTTGTTGTTTATTACCCTCTTACCTTCTTACCTCTCGCGTCTTACGATTAATTATTCATCAATATTTACTGTTTTTTGTTCGTTTCTCTTTTCTTTGCCCTTCAACTCATCTCTTTCATCCGGTGCCTCAAAACAATGACGGCAACGAGCTTCATAAACTTCACCGGCACCCACGACCACTCGTTCCTTAGAGGCCGTCATGCGATAAGTGTAATTTGCAGGAGCACCGCAACGCATACAAATAGCATGCATTTTGGTGATCTCTTCAGCAACAGCAAGCAGTTGGGGCATAGGTTCAAAGGGAATACCCCTATAATCCATATCCAAACCGGCAATGATCACTCGTTTACCGGAATCAGCGAGATTCTGAACAATTTCAACAAGGTTGTTATCAAAAAATTGTGCTTCATCAATTGCTATCACCTGTGCAAATACAGCATGATGAAGGATTTCCTCAGCATCTTTGATCACAATGCTTTGGACCTCTTGTTTACTATGGGAGACAATCTTTTCTTTATGGAATCGATTATCGATTTTGGGCTTAAAAACCACTACTTTTTGTTTTGCGATCTGTGCGCGACGGAGACGACGGATCAATTCTTCCGTTTTGCCGCTGAACATAGACCCGCAAATAACTTCAATATGACCATTTTGAGGACGCCATCCTGATTGCATAATTTTCCCTACCCTTTTAATAATGAAGTAATTTTTGTACGCAATAGATCGATCGCCACTTTATTCCGTCCACCTTCGGGGATGATCACATCCGCAAAGCGTTTGCTCGGTTCTACAAAAGTTTGGTGCATGGGTCTTACCGTCTGCATATATTGATCGATCACATTATCTATCGCCCGTCCTCGCTTATATATATCACGCTTTAATCTACGGATAAAACGAATATCGGGATCTGTATCTACAAACAACTTAATATCCAGTAGCTCACGCAACTTTGCTTCATAAAGGACCATGATACCTTCAACAATGATCACTTTTTGAGGCGCAACGGTCAAGGTCTCTTTTGTGCGCGAATGAGTGACATAATTGTATTGAGGAAAATTAACGGTTTCGCCTCTGACCATGGCATTCAGATCATTTATCAGAAGGTCAAATTCCACTGAATCCGGATGGTCAAAATTCCACTTCATTCGCTCTTCCTGAGGTAAATGAGCCAAGTCTTTATAGTACCAATCCTGCTCAATAATGACTGTACCATTCAGGTGCAAGTCTTTTACCAATGCTTTAGCAACTGATGTTTTTCCGGATCCACTTCCACCGGCAATTCCAATAATAATGTTATTTCCCATACTTATCCTTATCCCAGATCTTTATGACTAAAGGCCATAGGTAGTAAAACCTTCGTTGTTGTTGTATCTTGAATATTCCCATTTCCATCACTAAGAATAATATCAATATCTCCACAGATATCAAAAATGACTTGCCTGCAAGCACCGCAAGGAGTTACACCGCTACGGCTAATAACTGCCAGTGCAATGAAATCTTTCTTACCTTTAGCAACAGCTGTTGCAATCGTATTTCGCTCGGCACAAACGGATAGTCCGTAACTACTGCTTTCCATATTTATTCCGGTAATAATCTCACCGTCCGCACATAAAAGCGCTGCCGCAACCTGAAAATTCGAGTATGGCGCATACGCATTTCCCCGTACTTTCATTGCAGCATTAATCAGTTCATTTTGTTTATTTATATTGATCATGGTGCACCTGTTGAATAATGTTGTCTAATATATTCTCTAATACTTTCATAATACATGCTTTCCCGATAAGATAGTAAATATTTTTCAAATATCTCAATGGCGATTTCATATTTCTGCATTTTTTCATGATATACCGCATATTGGATCATAAAATAGTCAGCCATATCCGTTCCCAACAGAATTTGATAATACTTATCCCAAAATAAACTTTCCGCATCTTTATCATTCAAAGTATTTATACAATCAAGATAACGTAAAGCATAGATCGCTTGTGCAGGAGAATCTTTATCGAGTAATCCTTTAAAGATTTCTTGAGCTTGAGCAAGGTTGTTCCTTAATAGGTAGCGTTCTCCTTCCATCCAAGATGCTTGATAAAGCGTATCTTGAGCGACTATATTAATAAAACCGGTAAAAGATAATACGTCATTGTAAAGAGGATCATCCTTTGGTAGCATGGCAAGAACATTCATAGCCCTCTGAGTCAAAGAATCCAAGTTTCCGGCCATTATAGTCGCTAAAAAACTTTGCGGCAATAATTGATCTTCTTCATGGACCATTAAGCGGTATTGGGTTCCGGCATGTTCTATAAATGTCACTGCTTTTTCATATTCGCCTTTAGCCATATATAATTCTGATATTCTAGAAAGAACATCCCTGAGCAATCCCATGTTAATATTATCCGCAAGAACAAGATACTCTTCCAAAGCTTTATCAAAATCCTGATATATCCTATATGATATTCCTGCATGCCGCATGCTTGCCATTTGGCCGTAAATTCCGGGGAAAACCGATAAAGAATCGTAATCCAAATAGGCAGATTTAATCAAAGCTGCTTCCTCAGAATTAAACGATTTAAATTTTATATCCGTAAAGACGGAGGCGTATGGTACAAAAACCAACTTGGGCTCTTGGATCAATTCATAAAACATCTGCTCCCGGGATCGTGCAGCAAGTAAAGCCATTGCTATTTTT
>CAYTLV010000036.1:8164-12234 GCA_964438445.1 uncultured bacterium
ACCAATAATTCACGATTCCCTGTGATATCCCTTAATTTATTAGTGATCTGATAGAAATTGCTTCCCTGCCCATACTCTATCATATCCTGGTAAACGCTACTAGCGTAAGAATTTTGCATACTCCTTGGCTTATCATTAAAAACGGATATCCATATTTTTTCGGCATCCGATCGTTCACCCAAGGTAAAGTAGAGAACAGAAAGTTCAAGTTTTAAGTACTTATTATAATGTTGCTTTTCTACTTTTTTCTCAATCACGGGCAACAATTCTTTAAACTTCCGCTGTTGGATCAGCATATTCTTATAACGGATAAAATAATTGAAATTATTAGGATTGTCCGAGTAAAGATCAACATAAAGAGATTCTGCTTTACTGTATTCCCCGGTTTTCTCAAAAACAATTGCTTTACGATAATTATCTTGCTGAATATCATTACGTCCCCATGAGATTGAGAACATCATGAGTGATATCAGGATAATAATGTAAATCATTCGCTTCATGCTTATTTCTTCATCTCCTTCATACCTTGCTGTTCAAGCAAGGATTCAAGATAGCGTTCCATATCTTGTTTTTCACGAGCCGTTAGATCAGAGTCTCGAACTTCTCGACGCAATGCATTGATCAATGACTCATGATCACCCAGATCACCCGGCAGACTTAAGGGATTATCTCGCAGAATATCTTTTGCAGTAGTGGATTCTCGTTCTTTTTTATAATCACGGGATGTCGCGGATCGGCTGGCATCCAACAAACGCTGTACGATCTTTTCCTGACGCATGATGGTTTGGCGATTGACCTGATTCTTTCTCATTTGGTTGATCACATCTTCCATATCTTTTGCAATTTGTCCCAGATCACCTGTCATGCGCTTAGCACCATCACCTTCCGACATTCCCTGCTGCATCTTTTTTAAAGAGCGCCGTAATGCCTGCTGACGAGCTGCCATTTTAGCTAGCTGATCCATCATGGAAGAACCTGGTTTTCCGTTCATTCCGGGTTGAGGCATACCGGAATTTATTTTTTGTTGCTGACCGGCCATCTCTTGTAATTGTTTCATATAAAATTCCATGCCGGAAGCATTTCCTTGCTGTTGTTCCTGGATCATATTCATTCGCTCGAGCAAAATCCGTCCCAATTCATTCATATTCTTATATGCAATATTGAAGTTGTTCTTACCCTGTGACAGTTTTGCTTCTTCTACATGTTGAATACCGGAACGTAAATTCCCAATCACTTGTCCCAATGCCTGACCTATCGCTTTATCTACTAAAAATGTTTTTTTAGATAATGCAAGAAGTTCCTCATTAATGGTCAAAGACATTTGCAAAATATTATTTTCCTGACTTGTATAAGCGTGGACAAGAGGTGATTCATTTATCAAATCACTGCCTTCATTCAAGGTCTTTTCTTGTTGATAGGACATAAAGATCGTCTTATGGAAAGCTCTTTGAAAAGAGTTGGAAACATCCTCTTTTTGTTGCTGCATCATAGCGGAAGCCATCTGTGAAAAAGCGCTTTCCAATGAAGTGAGCTTATCTAGCGACTCCTGACTTTTTTGCTGTCCGCTTTGCATATCGGATCTTTGGTAATTCTCGCTGGCTTCATCCATGTGCGAAGAAATATTTGCTTCTTCCATTTTCTTTAGAAATTCTTCAAAGGCCTCTTTTTCCTTATCAGTAAAAAGTTCTGAGGATTCTTCTCCCAATTTTTCCCATGCCTTGGTATCATCACTGATCTTTTCCTGCTGCTCTGAAAGATCATTCGAGGATTTTTGTTCTGTTTCTTCGAGTAACTTCTCCTGATCACGCAGGGTTTCTTTCATTTGCTTACCAAGTTCTTCGAGACGCTGTTCCTGCTGAACACGTTTAAATATTTCCAGCATGCGATCAAGGCTTTCTTCAAAACGCTTTGCTTTTTCCGAAAAATCTTCCAGGATTTCTTCCATATCAGACATATCATTTTTTTCAAGTTTATCCTGGATATTTTGCATTAATTCAAATAATTCATCATTTATGAGCTCATTCATCAACTCTTGAAGCTGCTCAAAACTTTTCATAACATCATCGGAAAACAGGGCATTTTCTTCCATGAATTTCTTTTGCTCATCCATGGATAACTGCATGTTTTTCATTTCTTCACGGGCTTTTTCAAGCGCATTTATATTTTCTTCAAGAGCGGTTTTGTTTTCCCAATTCAATTCACCTTCCTGCAAGAGTTGTTTTTGTATCTCATCAATTTCTTCTAGGATATCTCCTGTGAAAAGCATTTCTTCTTCCAATTGTACCATGGTCTCTTCTTGAGCTTCATCCTGAAGGGCAAAAAGGTCACCCAAACTGGGGAACTTGGCGTAGAAAAGAGATGAGCGAACACTTTTAGGTCCACTGATGATGTCATTATCTTTCAATTCAAAATAGTATCTTATCTCTGAACCCGGCGATATGAATTGATCGATCTCCCATACACCTGCACGGGTTTGTAAGCGCGTGGCATTATCAAAAGGAAGCTTGACAGTTTGCACCGAACTGTCCAGACTAAAACTATACTCTGAGTGAATGGAATAATTTACACTGAAATCCGATATGGCAAAATCATCCTGAAGATGAGCAACATAAGGTAATTGCAGATCTTCGCTTAGCAAAAGCTCATCTTGGAGTTTGGGACTATGTAAATAAAGGATCGGATCGGCATCCTTCTCCAGAACAATTTTATAGGTGGGTACTGACCCGAGAGCTATTCCCTTTTTATTCATGAGTAACAATTCAATATTCTGCGACTGCTTGGGTACCCAAGAAATAGAACTTTGCTTCCCGGAAATGGTCATTTCAAAAGTATCTTGCTCACTTACCAAGTAGGAAAGACCAAAGTTATCGGATAAACGAATAGCTACGGTGATCTTCGATCCATAAAGACAGGAAATACGATCTACATTCCCCTGATAATAAGCATTGGAAATATTAGCATAATCAGGTGACTTAACTTCAAAATCAAGTGATCTGATGCGGGGTCGCTGCAATAGGGTGACATTTAAAGTATCCGTATCAATGAATTTTCTCGGATAAAATAAATTTGGTCGTCGAAGTCTAGCATAATAAACGGCAGGGTGGCTTAAACGTCCCAGAGAATAGCTAAGAACTGAGTCACGAGAGCGAAATAATAACTCTGGTGCCTCCATCGTACTATCAACAGAGTAAACCTCAACGGGAAAATTATCGGGTGCCAGGCGTTGAATATGTAGCGTCAGAGAATCATATGTATAGAGGCTGGTATCGGCTGGTGATAATAGGATGTCATATTTTTTATCCGGCTCATAGTTTCTATTCATATGCAAAAAACGTGATGATGCCGATGATGAAATAATAGCCATAGCAAGGAAACATCCAAACAGACTTAAGGCAACTCTAGCTTCGTTTTTTATCGTTTTGGCTTGATAGCTTTGTTTGTAGAAGTTATTCGGATAAGTCTCGATGAAAGTATCCGAAGCAAAATTACCAATAGGATCATCAATTTGAGACAATTGATAGTGGTTAAGCAATTTATCATTTATCTCAGGAAACTGCTGTCCGATATGGAGCAATAAAGATTCATCTTCATTTTTACTATGGTTGGAAATTGAAAGAATCAGGATACTGATGACTCTGAAAAGGAAAAATGTATTGAGCGAAAGCAGATACCATAAGATTTCCTTCACGCCCGGGGATAAATACCAGATACTTTCCAGCACTAAGCAAAGAAATAAATAAGCCGAATTAAGAATAACAAATGAAAACCCCGTATGCAGAAGCTTATCCTTGGCTTCTTGCCGGCGATATTGCCGAAGTATGCTTGAAAAATATTCTTTGCTTTGCTTGTTCACTTATTTATCGGTTTAAATGATATAAAAATATATTGCAGCCGATCTGCAGAGCGGCTTTTCTTAGAGTTTCAGGATCTCCATGAACTTCCTCATTTTCCCAACCGTCACCCAGATCACATTCATAACTGTAGAAAACCACCAGCTTACCCTGATGAAATAATCCTAATCCTTGCGCCGGTTTATTATCATGTTCATGGATCTTGGGTAGCCCTTTGGG
>CAYTLV010000037.1:0-6642 GCA_964438445.1 uncultured bacterium
CCCAGCGTTTAATACTGTTTGCCGATACATTAATCGCATCAGCAAGTTCTTGCTGGGTTTTTCCACAGCTTTCTCGTTGTTGTTTTATATCTACAGGAAAGATCAAATTATTATTGTAATAATATGCATCTTGGAGTTTATTCATCATTGCTGGGCCAAAGAGCTTTTCTCCGCAATTGGGACATTCTTCCCATGTCCCATCGTGAATGAGATATTTCCCCTCTAAATAATCCCCCTTCTTTGTCTCGAGGGTGCCCTCGAAGCAAGTTGGACATTTCATGATCTCTCCTTTATCTTTTCATCTTTTATTTTGATTCATGAGCCGAGATGATTATTAGAATTATTTTCTCCGTCTCACTATCAATTTGCACTTTTATATACGCTTCAACATGGGTTGGTGTTTTATTAACAAACCACCAATGATCTCTACCGTGAAATTTCTCAAGTTCTGTTTGACCATAAATTAATTCAATACCTTCTTCTAAAGAATTGATAATAAATAAAACACAATCTTCTTCAGACATTTTTAATTCATTAAACAGATCATTTCTTGCTCTGCTTGTGAAGATCCTATATTCGGGTCCTTTCTTTAGTAGTTGCAATATTAATTCGCGGTTAAAATCTGTTCCCATTATAAGCTTTTTGCCAAATATCGCAAATAAATGTCGTCAACGCAAGAAAAAAGTATCATATGATACCTGAATAGCAAGAAATGTGACCCCAATCACAAAAAATCTCTTATCTCTTTTCTTTTCTTCTAAACCTTCTTACCCACTAACCTTCTAACCCTCTTACCTTCTCATCTCTTCCATTGTCAATTGCCTGCCCTGCGCCGTGCCATGACGTAGGCCTACTACGCCAAAGTAGCTTCGGCTACAAAGGCTATACTTCAGCGAAGACTGGAAGCCCCTCGAAGCTTTTGCGTAGTGGGAGCGTAAAAGGGTCCTTTCTCAATTGACCAAGGAAGAAAACAATATTTTAAGGTCGCAATTTGCGACCATAAAAAACCAAGATATACGCCCGGATATTTAAAGTATGATATTTACTATTCGTAAAAAACAGGTAATGGTCGATAGAGATATTGCAAATTTATATCAGCTTGAAACAAAAGTCCTTAACCAACCTGTGAGGAATATTGAGAGATTTTCCAAAGACTTTAGATTCCAATTAAATGATAAGGAAAAGAATGAACTAGTCACAAATTGTGACCGGTTAAATGCGATAATGAGAATATTTTCTTTTATACTTTTTTCTTTTCTTCTCCAGCCTACGCACAAGGCTACGGCCGGCAGGCGACTCATCGACATATCGACTCATCAACCATCAACCATCAACATATTGACTCTCATCTCTTATCTCTTATATCTTTCTCCCCATCCATCCATCCATAGTTCATCTTTCTTCTCTTAATTGTCCTTTGTCCTTTCTCAATTGTCAATTGGTTTTGTGACACAGCTCACAGAATTAACAAATCATTCCTTGTGAATATTATTACTTATCTATAAATTTTTATCTTATTGAAGGATTAAGCAATGTCTCAGAACTAGTTAATAAGGAATTTTAAAGTAAATATTTCTATTAATCCAAATAATCCCAGTGAAAGTTTATTTAAAGAAGGGTAAATACATATGAAAATCTCGACCATTCTTGATCACATTGACAGTGGGCACATGGCATTACCAGAGTTTCAGCGCGGGTATGTATGGAACAGAGACCAAGTAAGAAGTCTTTTTCATTCGATGTATCTGAGACACCCCATTGGAAGTTTATTGGTTTGGGCGACAAAATCTGATACTGCCGTACACAGGGGAAATGCGGAATTGGCACCGGGTATTGTTAAATTATTATTGGATGGCCAACAACGAATGACATCTATTTACGGAGTAATCCGCGGTAAGGTTCCGAAGTTCTTTGATGGAAATGACAATTCGTTTACGGGGCTTAGATTTCATTTGAATAAAGAGGTCTTTGAATTTTATCAACCAATGAAAATGAAAGATGATATTCTTTGGATTGATGTAACAGAACTTATGAAAAAAGGTCAATTGGGACATGAGGAATTGACCAATCGTTTGGCTCAGAACCCAGATATTGGATTGAAAGCAGTTCAATATTCGGGACGTATTTCTAGGCTACTGGGAATATTGGATATTGAACTTCACACCGAAGAAGTAACTGGAAAGGATAAAACACTTGACGTGGTTGTTGATATCTTTAATCTTGTCAACAGCGGTGGAACTAAACTCTCAAAAGGTGATCTTGCTTTAGCTAAGATTTGTGTTGATTGGCCCGAAGCTCGTGATACCATGAAATTAAAATTAGAAGAATGGAAAAATGACAATTATGATTTTACCTTAGACTGGCTACTTAGGTCAATCAATACGATATTGACAGGAGAGGCAAAATTCATCTTTTTGCACAATAAAAATGCAGAGGAAATACAGGAAGGTCTAAAAAAGGCATCTAAATATATAGCAACATGTCTGAATATGATTAGTGGCAGGCTAGGGCTTGACCATAATCAGGTATTCTTCGGTCGTTTTGCTGTACCGGTTATGGTACGTTATCTTGATAAACACAGGGGAAGATTGAACGATAAACAAAGGGACAAACTGTTGTTTTGGTATGTCCAGTCCGGTATGTGGGGGCGTTTTTCTGGTTCTGTAGAGTCTTTTATTGATAAAGACCTTGAGGCACTGGAAGAAAAGGACGGAAAACTTGAACCCTTGCTTGAGCAACTTCGCCTGTGGCATGGTGGTGGACTTAGAGTTGAGCCAGGGCATTTTACCGGTTGGAGTCTTGGTGCACGCTTTTATCCCGTTTTATATATGATTACCAGAATGGGAAACGCCCTTGACTGGGGAACTGGCCTTCCCTTGAAGGCTAACCTGCTGGGGCGGATGAACAAATTGGAAGTCCATCATATTTTTCCGAAAGCTCAACTTTATAAACGAAACCTTTCACGTTCAGAAGTCAATGCATTGGGTAATTTTTGTTTTCTAACAAAAGATACTAATCTTGAGATTAGTGACAAACTTCCCGAGAAATATTTTCTTGAGATAGAGAAGAAACATCCCGGGGCTCTATCTTCGCAATGGATACCCATGGATCCGGAACTATGGAAAATAGAAAATTATCTAAAATTTCTTGAAGCTCGTAAGGAATTATTGGCAGATGCAGTCAATGCGTTTATGCTTGATCTTCTACATGGTGATAACCAATGGCTTGAAGGACGCGCGAAGGCTTTCTTAATCAAACCTGCAGTGGGTGGAGGTATTAGCAGTAAAGAAGAGGAAGAGGAACTTCTTGTTCTCAACCAATGGGTAAAGGAACATCACTTGCCTCAGGGTATTATGAGTTATGATTTCTCCGACCCTGCAACAGGAGAGCAGATAGCAATCTTTGATCTTGCCTGGCCAAATGGTCTTCAGGAAGGACTCAGTCAGCCTGTGGCTGTGCTTCTGAATGAAGGAAAGGATGTTCTTAATGTTGCCAGTCAAGCGGGATACAAGTTCTTTACAACGACGGATTCGTTTAAAAACTATGTGAGTTCAGAAATCATCAGTAATGGTGGTTGATAAAATTTTATAAATTGGAAAGGTAACTTTTTCATGCCCGAAGACCAAAAAAAACAACTTGAACAACAGCTCTGGAATATCGCCAATACCCTGAGGGGTAAGATGGGCGCGGATGAATTTCGCGACTATATTCTGGGTTTTATTTTTTATAAATATCTGTCCGAAAAAATGGACATGTATGCGAACAAAATATTAAAGACCGATGGTCTCAATTATAAAGATATTAATGAGAATACCGATACCGGTAAGCAATATATCTATGCCATTAGTGAAGAGGCTTTGGATAAGCTGGGTTATTTTTTAAAACCTTCTGAATTATTCTCGGAGATTGCAAAGCGTGGTAATAACGATTCAGATGAGTCTGTCTCGAATTTTATTATTGAGGATATCCAAAAGATTCTGATCAATATTCAAAATTCGACCATGGGAACGGCGAGCGAAGAGGACTTTGATAATCTTTTCGAGGATATGGATCTCAATAGCACCAAGTTGGGTAGAACGCCCGAGGCGCGTAATGGCATTATTGCGAAGGTACTGTCTCATTTAGATAAAATTGATTTTAAACTGGAGCACAGTGAGCTGGATGTCCTGGGCGATGCCTATGAATATCTTATTGCTCAATTTGCCAGTGGTGCAGGCAAGAAGGCAGGAGAGTTCTATACGCCTCAGCAGGTGAGTATGATTTTGGCAAAATTGGTGACGACCGGGAAGACAAAACTTAAATCAGTCTACGATCCTACCTGTGGATCTGGATCCTTGCTTTTGCGTGTGGCGAAGGAAGTCGACGAGGTGAGTAATTTCTACGGACAGGAACTCAATCGCACAACTTACAACTTGGCCCGAATGAATATGATTTTGCACGATGTGCATTACCGCAAGTTCGATATTAAACAGGAAGATACCTTAGAGCACCCGCAACATCTCGAACAACAATTTGAAGCCATTGTAGCAAATCCTCCCTTCTCTGCCCAGTGGAGTGCAAATCAATTGTTTATGTCGGACGATCGTTTTTCTCAATACGGTAAATTGGCGCCTAAGGGCAAAGCGGACTTTGCCTTTGTTCAACACATGATCTATCATTTGGCCGAAAATGGCAGCATGGCCATTGTACTACCGCATGGTGTATTGTTTAGAGGTGCTGCCGAAGGACATATTCGCAGATACTTAATTGAAGAAAAGAATTACCTAGATGCCGTGATTGGCCTGCCGGCAAATATATTTTATGGAACCAGTATTCCCACTTGCATTTTAGTCTTTAAAAAATGTCGTGAAAATCCGGAGGATATTGTCTTTATAGATGCCAGCCGGGAATTTGAAAAAGTCAAAACGCAGAATGTTTTGCGACAGGAAAATATTGATAAGATTATCGACACTTATCGTAATCGTAAGGGTATAGAAAAATACTCTTATATTGCGCCTTTAAGCGAAATAGCAGAAAACGATTACAACCTCAATATCCCACGCTATGTAGAAACCTTTGAAGCAGAAGCAGACATTGATATTTCTGCCGTAGCCAAAGAATTAAAAGATCTTGATAGCAGCATGAAAGACACGGACAAAAAAATTGCCGACTATTGCAAAGAACTCAATATTGAAAGTCCATTTTAATGATAATATGTCATCCCGAGCGTAGTCGAGGGATCTCAAACTCCTGATAAATAGAAACACTAAATTTGAAGCATGTTAAGAAAAAGAAATTAAAAATGGCTAATGATAAAATACAAATGGATATATATAGATGAACCAGGTAATGAATAGTCCACAATTGCGGTTTTCTGAGTATCAGGGAAAATGGGAATCGAGAAAACTTGAGAAATACATACTTGAGCATAAAGGCGGGGCACCATTAAAACCAAGCGATTTTGTACGATTTTCTAAATGTGAAGTAATACCCAAAAAAGCCATTACAGGAGGTGGAAAGCTTTTATTAGATTTAGAGAAAGCAACTTATTGTTCAGAGGAATTCTTTAAGAATTACAAAAACTCTATTGTTGATAATTCATTTCTAATAACAACGCTAAGAGATTTAGTACCTTCAGGTCCTAATATTGGGTTTATTGTTAAAAATGAAAGTAAAAGTAAGTATATGCTTGCGCAGGGCGTATACGGATTAAAAATTAACACCAAAGAACTTATTGAAGATTTTTTAATTCAGTTATCCAATACAAGTAAGTATAGAAAAGTAATGCAAACCTTAAAAGTTGGAAGTACTCAAGTACATATTAGAAATAGTATATTTTTTGGAATTGATGTGGTTTCCCCATCTCTTCCCGAACAACAAAAAATCGCGGACTTCTTCTCAGCGGTCGACGAGAAACTCCAAGCTCTTAAAAAGAAAAAAGAGCTGCTGGAGCAATACAAAAAAGGCCTGATGGAAAAGATCTTTTCCCGGGAGATTCGCTTCAAAGATGAAAACGGAAATAATTTTCCAGACTGGGAAGAGAAGAAGTTGGGCGAGATATCTGAAAAAGTAATGTACGGAATAAATGCAGCCGCAAAATCTTTTGATGGAAAAAACAAATACTTAAGAATTACTGACATAGATGAAAACACAAGGAAATTTGTTCCTAATCCTCTTTCATCTCCGAATGGGAAATTATTTGATAAGTTTAAATTAAGAGAAAGAGATTTGATTTTTACAAGAACCGGAGCAAGCGTGGGGAAAAGTTATTTATATAATATTGATGATGGAGATTTATATTTTGCCGGTTTTTTAATAAAATTTTCTATCATAAACTCAAACCCCTATTTTATTTATATTCAAACTTTAAGTGAAAAATATGATAAATGGGTAAAAATTATGTCTATGAGATCTGGCCAACCAGGAATTAACGCCGAAGAGTATAAAACGTTTCCCGTATATTCTCCTTCAATATCTGAACAAAATTGTATAGCGAAGTTCATATCAACCATAAATGATAAAGAATGTTTTATTGAAACACAAATTTATCAAACTGAACAATGGAAAAAGGGACTCTTGCAAAAGATGTTCGTGTAAGAAACGATGAAATATTAACGATAAACTATAAATCAAGCTATTATAATGACTAAAAATGCATTTGAC
>CAYTLV010000037.1:6652-11480 GCA_964438445.1 uncultured bacterium
TGATGAACGATGAACGAAATATTTAAATTATCTGAAACCGATGTAAAATTAATAGCTGAAGCCTGCTTTAAGCTTTTACAGAAAGAACCAAAAATCAAATATGCTTTGGGTCGTGAGTGGCTAAAACAATTTCCAAATAAGGCAGGTATATATGCTATTTATGATTTAGATGAATTGGTGTATATTGGAGAAACAGCAAAGATAAATAAAAGAATGGGTGATTTAAGACGAACAGCAAATCATACATTTAGAAAAAAATTAGCTAAAAAGAAATTTCCTCAGGCTGAAATTATTAAGGGAAAATATAAATTTAAAATTAGTATTGAAGAAAAATTAAACAAATATTGCATAGAGAATATTTCAATATCATCATTAGTATTACCCTTTGGTAGATTAGAGGTTGAAACTAATCTGATTGAAGAATACACAAAAACAAAATTAAATAGTCCCAGTAAAAGAAGTCAATAATATGTCACGTCAATCTGAACAAATATTAGAAGATCAACTGGTAGCGCAGCTAAATGAGCTGGGTTATGGGCTTGTGCAAATATCCAATGAAGCTGAGCTGATTGCGAATTTAAAGCGACAGTTGGAGAAGCACAATAAGCTGACTTTCTCCGATAAAGAATTTGATAAAGTACTCAATATCCTTAGCAAGGGCTCGGTGTTTGAAAAGTCGAAGACACTGCGTGAAATGCAACATATTATCAGGGACAATGGCAAGGATCTATATTTTGAATTCATGGAAACCGATCATTGGTGCCAAAATGAGTTCCAGGTCACGCACCAAGTAACGATAGAGGGTCAGTATAAAAACCGGTATGATGTAACGCTTTTGATCAATGGTTTACCTCTGGTACAAATTGAGCTTAAGCGCCGGGGATTAGAGCTTAAAGAAGCCTTTAATCAGGTTAATCGCTATCAGCGTCATTCTTTTGGCGCCAACGCAGCGCTGTTTCAGTACATTCAAATCTTTGTCATCAGCAATGGCGTCAACACCAAATATTATGCCAATAATCGCTATCAGTCTTTTAAACAGACTTTCTATTGGACCGATGTTAACAATAAGCGCCTAACCAATATTCTCAATGGCTTTACCTCCGAGTTCCTTGAACCTTGCCATATTTCTAAAATGATTTGCAAGTATGTGGTTTTGAACGAAACCAGTAAAAAGCTCATGGTTCTGCGTCCTTACCAATATTATGCGGTAGAAGCCCTGGTCGATCGGGTCATGCATTCTCACAAGAATGGCTATATTTGGCATACAACGGGTTCGGGCAAAACCTTAACTTCCTTTAAAGCCTCTCAGATTTTGACCAAGCTTCCCAAGGTCAAAAAAGTGGTATTTGTCGTTGATCGCAAGGATCTTGATTATCAAACCATCAAAGAATTCAACAGCTTTAGCAAGGGCTGTGTCGATGGTACCGATAATACGCGGATTTTGGTCAAACAATTTTCAGATGATACCAAATTGATTGTGACAACCATTCAAAAGCTCAACACAGCGATCAGCAAGCAACGTCATTTTGCCAAAATGGAAAAAATGCAAGACGAACGCATTGTCTTTATCTTTGATGAATGTCACCGTTCTCAGTTTGGCGAAACACACAAACGCATTAAAAAATTCTTCAATAATATTCAAATGTTTGGTTTTACCGGCACACCTATCTTTGCCGAGAATGCCGTCAAGAACGAAACCGGCAAACGCACCACCAAAGAGCTATTTGAAGATTGCCTGCACAAATATGTTATCACCGATGCTATTCGTGATGAAAATGTGTTAAAATTCTCTGTGGAATACGTCGGCCGATACAAGAAAAAAGAATCTGCCACCGAAATTGATATCGAAGTGGAAGCCATTGATACCAAAGAACTCATGGAATCCGAAGAGCGATTGGAAAAGATCAGTGATTACATTATTGCCAACCATAAACGCAAAACACACAATGGCGAATTTACCGGCATGTTTTGTGTGAGCAGTATTAAAACCCTGATCAAATATTACGATATTTTGCAAAGGAAAAAAGAAGCCGGTGAACACAATTTAAAGATCGCTACTATTTTTTCATATGTTGCCAATGAAGATGACGCCGATGCCAACGGATTTTTGCCTGAAGAATTATCGGTTGTTAGCGATGCTAAAGTTCTATACGGCTTGCATAAACACAGTCGCGAAAAATTAGATGAATTTATTGGGCATTATAACACGATGTTTGGCAGCAATTTTTCCACCAAGGAAAGTCAGTCCTTTTACAATTACTACAAAGATATTTCAAAGAAAGTCAAAGAGCGCAAGATCGACATTCTATTGGTCGTCAACATGTACTTAACCGGCTTTGACTGTCCGACCTTGAATACCATGTATGTTGACAAGAACCTCAGATATCACGGCCTTATACAGGCTTATTCGCGTACCAATCGTATTCTCAATGAGCAGAAATCCCAGGGCAATATCGTTGTCTTTCGCAATCTTAAGAAAAATACCGACGAAGCCATTACGCTTTTTAGCAATAAAGAAGCCATTGAAGAAATCATCATGCAGCCTTATGAGGAATATGTGAAGGTTTTCAACGATGCCTTTATCGAGCTGATGAAAATTACGCCTACGGTTAATAGTGTCAATGCCCTGCTCAGCGAAGAAGATGAATTAATGTTCATCAAAGCCTTCCGTGAACTCATGCGCTTAAATAATGTGATCATTACCTTTGCCGATTTCAAATGGGAAGACTTGGCTATGAACGAACAGCTCTATAATGACTTCAAGAGCAAATATTTAGATCTATGGCAAAAAGTTAAAGTCGATAATCAAGTAGAGAAAGTTTCCATACTAGAGGATGTCGATTTTGAAATAGAATTATTACATCGCGACGAAATAAACGTCGCCTACATTTTAAGGCTATTGGCCAACTTAAAAGACGCCAAAAGTGCAGAACAAGAAAATATACGCAAAAGCATTCTTGACCTACTTTCCGGCGAAGCACACTTACGCAGTAAACGCGAACTCATTGAGCGCTTTATATTAGAGAATCTTCCGGTCATCGAAGACTCAGACAATATTCCCGAAGAATTTGAAAAATACTGGAATGCCGAACAGGAAAAAGCCTTTGACAAGATGGTAAAAGAAGAAAATCTCATACCCGAAAAAACGACCAAGCTCATCGAGAACTACCTCTTCGCCGAACGCAAACCCATTCGCGACGAAGCCCTGGCATTAATTGACGGAGCCCAACCCTCTGTTCTCGTCCGCAAATCACTCGGTGATCGCATTATTAAGCGAATTGTAGAGTTTGTAGAGACTTTTGTTAATGGGAGAGTGGGGTAGAGAGAGTCAATTGAGAATTGAGAATGGACGATGGATAGTTGAGGGTTAAGAAGTAATTGTTATTGGGAAAATGAAAGATTATTTCATATGAGAGTGTTGCATATAACAATAATATTTATTAAAATTCATAGATAAAAAATACATTAAAAATAATGGTCTGACCCCCAAAATGATTATCGTCATTTGAATGGTTGTTGAAATATAAATAAGAGGTCTAGGATGAAACGAAAACAATTATTTATAAGCAGCGTGCAAAGTGAATTTGCAAAAGAGCGTAAAGCTTTGTGTGATTACATTCAAGGAGATCCCTTGTTTGGAAAGTTTTTTGAACCATTTATATTTGAGAATTTACCCGCTCAAGATCAAAAGGCTGATAAAGCATATTTAAAAGAAGTTGAGAAAAGTGATATTTATATCGGGATTTTTGGTAAGGAATATGGTTCCCAAGATAAAAATGGTTTATCTCCCACACTAAAAGAATATGAACACGCAGGCAAATACAATAAAACAAGATTGATTTTTGTTTCAAGGCATAAGGTAAAACAACGGCATATCAAACAAGCCGATTTCATTAAAGAGATCGAAACTCAAGTCATTCGTAAAAGTTTTCAGGATATTAATGAACTTAAAACCTCAGTTTACGCTTCACTTGTTCATTATTTGGAAGAGAAGGAAATTATAAGATTCTCACCCTTTGATGCATCTGTAGAACAGGAAGCATCATTAAATGATCTTGATCGAAACAAGATTAACGATTTTATTCGGGTTGCTCGTAGTGAAAGAGGTTTCCCCTTAACAGAAAGAGCAAAAACGGAAGATATCCTGACACATTTAGATCTATTAAAAAATGATCGGCCTAAAAATTCAGCCTTATTGTTATTTGCTAAGCAACCCCAATCTTTTTTTACAACATCCATGATAAAATGTGCAAGTTTTCCGGGTGTCATTGTAGAAAAACCGATTTTATCAATGAAAGTCTTTAAGGGAGATGTATTTAAATTGGCCGATCAGGCTGTTGAGTTTGTTTTATCGAAACTCGATTATACCGTTGGGACTCGGCAAGACGAGCTTTCGGTTCCCGGTAAATACGAAATTTCAAAGAAGATTATTTCCGAAGCAGTCATTAATGCGGTGGTACACCGTGACTACACCAGCAATGCTAGCGTTCAAGTCATGGTCTTTAAAGATAGAGTTGAAATATTGAATCCGGGAACTTTACCTATGGGATGGACAACGGCTATGTTAAAAAGAACCCACACATCGGTACCAGCCAATCCTTTGCTAGCGCATGCCATGTATTTGAAAAATTATATTGAACATATCGGTACAGGTACCTTGGATATATATCGTTTAGCAAAAGAGGAAAAACTCCCTGAACCTAAATTCATACAAGAAAATGTGTTTAGAACAATCATATTCAGAAAAATCGACCAAGTAATCGACCAAGTAAGCGACCAAGTAAGCGACCAAGTAAGCGACCAAGTAAGCGACCAAGTAAGCGACCAA
>CAYTLV010000038.1:0-11210 GCA_964438445.1 uncultured bacterium
TTAACAAATCTCATCGTTGCGGGAATGGATTTCTGGAAGTATTGTCCATAACGTTTAAAACTTAAACGATTATCCATGATCAAGGCAATTCCACGATCTTCTTTGGAACGAATCAGTCGACCGAAGCCCTGTTTGAATTTCAGGATAGCTTCCGGAATGCTGTATTCCATAAATGCGTTTCCACCCTGATTCGCGATATCTTCGGTTATGGCCTGTACTACCGGTTCGGTTGGAACAGCAAAAGGCAATTTTGACATGACCAATATTTCCAAAGGTTCACCGGGTATATCCACACCTTCCCAAAATGATTCTGTGCCCAATAATACTGAGCTAGTTTGCTGAATAAATCGTTGCAAAAGTGCCGTTCTTGAGGCAGAACCCATTTGTGTAATTAACTGAAAATTATTCTGTTGCGAAATAGGTTCTAAAATCTTTCTCATATTCTTAATTGAAGCATAGGAAGTTGTTAATACCAGTGTTCCGAGATGGTGCTTTGCAGATAGCTCCCCTACCAGCTGTGCGACATTCTCGTCAAAAGCTTGATTTCCCGGCTGTCCAAGATGGGTAACATTCCATATCTCGCACTGTTCTTCATAATTGAAAGGTGATTCATAAATCACGGTCTTGACGCGGTCACCTTCCATCATTTCCAATCCGGAACGCTTCATGAAATATTTAAAACGTTCTGAAATGGTCAATGTAGCTGAGGTTGCAATAACAGCAGATTTATTGCTAAATACTTTTTCATAAAGTTGTTCATTTACATGCAAAGGAGAGGCTTTTATGATTAGGTACATACTCTCGGGATCGGTCGGTAGTTCATACCAATAGATCATATCTTCGGCATCGGGATAAAAGCATGTGCGCATTTCGACTTGCATTTCACCAAAAACCCTGACAGCAATATCCAAATCATCAACTTGCTCGGATATACTTGCTTTTTCATGTGGATCAAGAGATTTGATCTCTTTTAGCAATAATGCCAGGCTACGGTCTATTTTAGCGGATATATTCATTAATTCTTCGCATTCTTTGATATCTGCAAAAGGTGATGATTCCGGTTTGTAGCGTACCTTTTGAATATAGCGTTGCTCAGATTTGCGTACTTCAGCATTGACATACTTTAAAAATGCCTTAAAGAAAGCTGTAGAGCTCTTGAGCATGGCTGCAACATCATCTTCTGCCTGCGATAAGCGCTTAATGAGCATATCACTGTGCTCTTTTTTCCATTCTTTGTCTTTTCCAACGAATCGACTCAATGAAATCAAGGCGCCTAATCTTAATCTACCCGGTGTATAAAGTTTATGCAAAGTGCGTTCAATACGCCATGGATTAACTTCCATTCCAAGATATTGATAAGCAGATTTGATCAGGTTATGGGCCTCATCAATGATACATATGGGATGTTCAGGTAAAATTGCATTATCTGCGGCTGCATCCGAAAGCAAAAGAGAGTGGTTTACAATGATCACATCGGCATGATATGCCAATTTCCGGATCTTGCCAAGATAACATCCGTGATATTCGGCACATTTTTTGGTTGTACAATAACCTGTTTCGGAGAATAATCTTGCCCAAACATGCGGAACTCGTTTGATCTGAAAGCCGCTATTCTCTTCTATGTCTCCTGTATTGGTTTCTCTTAACCAAACCAACAAAGGTAAAAGATGCATGCGATCGAACATATTAATGTTTTGATCAAGGTTTTTGAGCATGTAGTGCCACTTGGTTAAACAGATATAATTCTGTCGACCTTTTAGCATAACAACCGTAAAATCTTGGTCAATATTCTCTTGAATATAGGGAATATCTTTATAGAATAGCTGTTCCTGAAGATTCTTGGTATATGAAGAAACTACAATAGACATACCATCGCGACGGTTTTTTTTCATCCATCGGATAGCAGGTATAAGGTAAGCCAACGACTTTACTACTCCCGTTCCGGCTTCTGCGACAAGTATTTCCTCTTCATTAAATGCTTCAACGATATCACCGGCAAGTTTCATTTGCCCCAAACGCATTTCATAACCGGGCAGTGATTCAGATAGAGTACCTTTCATGCCAAAAACATGATCTATATCTTGTCGTGATATTTTCTTTATCTTGGGATCATCGGTGACGACACGATTCTTAAAATCCCCAAGTTTATTATCCGGCATGTGATGATAAGGCTTACTTTTTTCGTTTCCGGTTCTGCCAATTTTCTGATAATAATCGTGTATCCATCGATAGAGTTCATAATTTGGAATATTGACTAAGGGATCAGTGATAAAAATAATATCATTATATAAGCTCAAATCATAATAGAGCATAATATCAAGAATCTTATAAAAGAGCCTCCCGGTATTTCGTGTATCTACATCGGCACGGTGTGCACCCTCTGTTTCCAGTTCAAAGTGAGCTGAAAGGGTCTCAAGCTTACGATCCGGTAAATAGTAAAGGAAGATACGAGAGAGATCCAAGGTATCAAGAATTGGATTTTCTAAAGGTTCACCGAATTTTTCTTCAAGAAAACCGACATCAAATCTGGCATTGTGAGCAATTAGAGGATAATCTCCAAAAAATGCCAATACTTCTTCTTTTCTTTCAACAAAAGCAGGTTCATTTTCCACCATAGAATCATCTATACGAGTTAATTCAACAATAAATGGAGGAATAGGTTTGCCGGGATTGCAAAATATATTCAGCTCTTCGTCCTTCTCTCCATTAATAAATTTAACGGCAGAAAATTGGATCACTTCTTCAGTTTTTGCTGTCAGTCCGGTGGTTTCAACATCAAAAGCTATGCAGGTTTCAAGATGCAGGTCTTTTAAAAGTTCAGGTTTGATTAAAGACAAATTATTTTTTTCCTTTTATCAATTATTATGAATACTATTTTGGGAATCCTTTTTGGAACAGGAATACCTGTTCCCTACACTTTAAATAATATATTTCACCGATCACCAACACACAATTCACAACGGTTTATGGATCACTGTTTACAGTTTACTGTTTTTATATTCCTGTAAATGCTTTTACAACATCCATAAGAAATTCAGGTTTGTGCTTAACAACTTCCTTAAATACGCGCAAGAAAGTGCGTTTTTCGATCGGCAATTTGATCACTTCATTGCCAATGCGGTTATAATCATCATCATTCATCTGATAAACGATCTCTTTGATCCTATATTGATGTTCGTGATTCTTGCCAAACTGCTTGTAAATGTTTTTTTTATATTTACTGAATATTTTTTGAATTTTATTCGGATCAGCACACGCATTTACAGCGGCTTTGCCTGCCTGCATCCCGGAAAATATAGCATGGGTGATCCCACCACCATTCAGCGGATTGACCATATGTCCCGCATCCCCCGCGATCAGGAGATTTTCTTTGCTTAATATTTTTAGATTGGTTGTAACCGGTACACCGCCCGTAACATATCTGATAATGGAAACATGCGGAAAGAATTTTGCTAAAAATTCATCCAAGTAATCTTTTGAGCATTTTTCCAAAGAAGCATATTTACCGTTGATCCCCAAGCCAATATTCGCGCAATTATTCGCCTTAGGAAAAACCCAGGCATACCCACCCGGTGCATAACATGCCCCAATATAAAGATAAAGAGCATTGTCATTTAAATTTGCATTTGATACAGTGGCCTGAACGCAGGGTTCAATATCAGTCGGTTTTAGAGTGCTGTTAATTCCCATTTTACGGGCTATTCGACTTTCCACACCGTCTGCGGCGATCACAACAGAAGCAAAATACTCCTGTGTTTTGCCCATCTCTTCGACTTTTACACCTTTTATTGATCCGCTATCATCTTTAATAAGATCAATCACATTGGATTTCATCATAATTTTAGCACCGGCATCAGCGGCACGAGCAGCTATATCATATTCAAACAAATCTCTATTTAATATATACCCGGAATAAAGATCATTTTTCAATTTCACTTCCTCACCATTGGGAAGAACCAGTATAAAAGTATTGATCTTAGCGCCTACCCAACGCTCTTCTATTGGTAAGTAACTTGTAAAATCCTCTTTACCAATTGCCTCACCGCAACGAACGGGAATTCCCATTTCTCGTTTACGTTCGCAAAGTAACACAGTTTTGCCGGCCTTAGCAATTTCAAGTGCCGCAAAAAGTCCGGCAGGACCACCACCGACAATAATTACATCCCATTTAGTCGTCATCTTTCATCTCCAATGCTGCGATCGGACACATTTTCACACAGATACCGCATTCGGTACAAGCTTCATGGTCAACGATCACCTTAAATTCACTAAGCATCAGAGCATCCGCGGGACAAACTGCAATGCAGGTCCCACATTGATCACAATGTTGCAATGGTATGATCATGATCAACTCCTTTATTTTTGGATAGCCGTAGCGGTTAAATATCCCAAGCCACCGCCTATAATATCATAAGCCAGGTCTTTCCAGCTAAAAATACTTTTCTTACTAAAAACATCATAAAATTCTTTTCCGAGTGAAAAAGATAAACTTATTCCAAGAGATATCTGTCTAGAATTTTCACTTTCGACAAAAAACATTTTTTCAAGGGCAAAGCTACTCTGTAAAGTCAGGAAGTAGGCCGTGGACAAATGCATCCATTTGTCTTTTGAGAACCATTTATCGGTCGGCTGTTGTAAAGCAAAAGGTCTATCTGACTTTTCGTGGTCAATACCCTGCTGAATATCGTGAGTCTTAACGTCATAATATTTTACATCTGCTATTTTAATTCTTGTAACACTTGAATCGATCTGATTTTCCTGTGCTGACAAAAATGAAATAAGAATAAAGATGAGGGTAAAATACCGTTTCATTATAAAACTCCTATTGCGCTTAAAAATACTAAAAGAATGAGGACAGGTGCAATAAATTTAACTAGGAAATACCATACATTTGAGGTTTTTCTATTAAATTGGGTATCACGCATACCGTGAAATAATTCTCCCATGATCTTTTGTTTTGAAATATACCAACCAATAAAGATCGCTACAAGCATACCACCAAGGGGCAATAAAATATTTGCTGAGAGATAATCCATCATATCAAACCAATTAAAACCAAAAATCTTAAAATTACTATATTCACCGAAAGATAAAGCTGAAGGTATTCCAAGAATAAATACGGTCACAGATAATAAAACAACAGATGAATGTCGTTTCATTTTAAATTCATCCATCAATGTAGAGACCAACATTTCAAGAATTGAGATCGTTGAAGTTAAAGCCGCAATAGAAAGCAAAATAAAGAACAAGGTAGCAAAAATAATACCACCTGGCATCTGAGAAAAAACAGCAGGAAGAACATTAAAAACAAGTCCCGGTCCACCCGCAGGATCAAACCCCATAGCAAAAACTGATGTAAATATTGCTAAACCTGCCAATAAAGCGATCAAAGTATCCAATAAGGCGATCATGATCCCACTAAAGAATATATTCTCATCTTTTTTGAGATAAGATCCGTAGGTCAATAGTACACCCATTCCAACCGAAAGTGTGAAAAAGGCGTGTCCTAAAGCCATTAAAACTGTTTTAAAACTTACTGTGCTCCAATCGGGTTTAAATAAGAAAGCCAAACCCTTATCGGCTTCATCAAGGGAAACTCCCCAGAATACAAGAAATAGTAAAATGATAAAAAATACTGGCATAAGGAATTTTGCGATCTTTTCTATGCCATTTCTAACACCAAAATAGACTACAAAACCACCAAGAACCACAAAAAACAGCTGCCATGAAATGATCCACGTGGGATTACTTACCAAAGAATTAAAATGTACACTTGCGTCCGCTGAAGATTGAAAAGAGCTTATTTTTCCGGCTATCGATTCAACGATATACCCCATTGACCATCCTGCGATCACATTGTAATAAGAAAGTATTACTAAACCGGTAAAGAAAAACAAGCCACCAACAATGACCCAGAAATTTCTATGTTTTTTTGCCAAATGTTTAAAAGTAGAAATGGGTCCTCGCTGTGAATTCCGCCCCAAAAGAATTTCCGAAATTAAAACAGGTAAACCGATAACAAGAATACAGATCAAATAAATAAAAATAAATGCAGCACCACCATTTTCACCTGTGATATAAGGGAATTTCCATATATTTCCCAATCCAACGGCAGAACCTGCAGCTGCAAGAATAAACCCTAATTTATTTCCCCAGTGTTCCCTCTTCCTTTCCATATATTCCTTTAGTTAGAATTCATAACTTAGTTGAATTCCATTGATTTTCGGATCCGGCTCAAGTATTATCCTTTCATTTGGGAAAGCACTCAAGTGTGCATCTACATAAGCATCCATCAAAGAATAAACATATACAGCTGCAAAGAACCAGGTAAACTGCTTAGCGATAGATAGTGCTTCAGTAGATGTTATACTGGCATCAATATCATTATAATAATCCAGATAATTATACACGGCAAATCCACCTAAAGCTAATTCCGCGCCAATAAAAATACCACCTTTAATCCATTTTTGATTATAAAGTTGCCCACCTGCAGGAATCACCATCGATAATCCTGTTGCCAGCAAGGGAGAACGCATTTTTCCTTGAAAAACACCAAGGGTATCGGGTTTTTCTGCCAATAGCGATCCACAAAGCAGGATTAAAATAATTATAATCAAACACTTTTTCATTTTGTCATTGCTATGGCTTCAATTTCTATGTCTACATCCTTGGGTAAACGCGCAACCTGTACAGCTGAACGCGCCGGTGCATTCTCGGGGAATACTTCCGCATAAACTGCATTAACATTAGCAAATTGTGCTAAATCTTTCATAAATACCGTGGTCTTAAAAATAGTGTCTTTAGTACCACCTGCTGCTTCTACAACAGCTATAACATTCATCAAGGCAGCTTTTGCTGCTTTATCAATATCATTTTCGATCAACTTTCCTGTTTCCATATCCACAGGTAATTGTCCTGAAGTAAAAATTAATTTACAATCTGTAGTTCCTTGTGAATAAGCCCCGATCGGTGCGGGTGCTTTATCTGTTAAAATGATCTCTTTCATATAGTAACTCCTTGTTTAAAATTATCTGTTAAAAATGAGCATTTTTTGCCGAATTTCAAAATAATATTCCATATGTTCTTGATTTTAGATTTATCCGATATTTTAATTCCGTAGAGACGCAAAATCTTGCGTCTCTACATTAACAATATTATTGTTTACAGGTAATAAAACCTTTAAATTATCAGGAAATACTAAATATTGAGGTGCTAATATGAAAAATGATTATGTATGTCCGTTTTGTAAAGGCCATTTAAAAGTAAAGAACAGTGTTATCTTTTCTGCCCGGAAACCCAATGGAGAAAGAGGAATTCTTCTTCTGAGCCCTGAACTTGGCAATTATTTAGTCAGAAAACATCGCACCTTCAAACTTGAAGACGGTGACAGGACAGACCTCTATTGTCCGATCTGCCATGCAAATCTTATGGCACAAAACTACAATAATAATCTCGCCCGTATCATCAGCATTGATGAATATGGTGATGAAAATATCATCCTTATCTCTGAAATCGTTGGAGAACGATGTACTTATGTTATCCACGGAAAACAAGTTGATCGTTTTGGTGATAATGAGCCGAATTATTTTGGTGCCGGCACTGAATTTTAAATTCCACAAAATAATTGATGTAATATGTAGAGACGCAGCATGCTGCGTCTCTTTATATTTATTGAATTATTAGGAACAGGCATGCCTGTTCCCTACATGAATATTTTTCTATTTTTTAGTAATCAAATTGAGCAATCCGCCTGCATCCAGCATCTCTTGAGCAAAATCCGGTAAAGGTGCAAAGTGGTATTCTTTCCTGCTTTTTAAATCGCTTAATAAACCATTTTTAAGATCTATTTTGACTTCTGATCCACTTTCAATGAGTTCACTAACTCCCTGACATTCAATAGCTAAGAAACCGTTATTAATGCAGTTACGATAAAATATTCTTGCAAAAGAATCTGCGATAACCGCTTTAACACCGGCACCTCGTAATGCCCAAACGGCATGCTCACGAGATGAGCCACAGCCAAAATTCTCACCTGCTATAATGACGTCTCCGGCTTCAACTTTATTAACGAATTCCGTATCAATATCTTCCATGGCATATTTTGCCAATTCGGCTTCTTTGTCCATAGTGAGATAACGTGCCGGGATGATCTCGTCAGTATTGATATGCTTGCGTTTATATACGTGTGCTTTCATTCTATTATTCTCCTACTGCTTTACGCGGATCTGAGATATAACCATTAACGGCAGAAGCCGCTACGGTAGCCGGACTTGCAAGATAGACTTCAGAGTCAGGACTCCCCATTCGACCAACAAAATTACGGTTCGTGGTAGATATGCACTTTTCCCCGCCGGCAATAACACCCATATGGCCGCCGAGACAAGCACCGCAGGTCGGTGAAGAAACCGTTGCACCGGCTTCCATAAAGATGTCCAAAAGACCCTCTTTATTAGCTTGTTTCCAAATATCCGTTGTTGCAGGTATGACGATACAACGCGTACCTTTAGCAACTTTTTGACCCTTGAAATACTCAGCAGCAACGCGGAGATCCTCGATCCGACCATTTGTACATGAACCGATATATGCTTGATCAATAATGATCTTTTCTTTTATATCCGAAACAGCTTTTCCATTATCGGGTAAATGAGGAAAAGCAACCATGGGTTCAAGATCGCTGATATCTATATCAATTTGCTGTTCGTATACTGCATCTTCGTCGCTTTGAAGAATTTCAAAGTCACCTTCTGAACGATCTTTCAAATAAGCCAATGTTTTTTCATCAGCAGCAATGATACCTGATTTAGCACCTGCTTCAATGGCCATATTTGTAATGGTCATTCGTGCTTCAATTGATAAAGCATCAATCACTTCACCTTTAAATTCCATAGCTTTATAACGAGCACCGTCAACACCGATACGACGAATGATCTCAAGTATTATATCTTTAGCATAAACACCATCTTTAAGTTTTCCGCTAATATTAAATAGAATCGTTGGAGGCACTTTGAACCACAACTCGCCTGTTGCAAGTGATGCTGCAAGGTCAGTACTGCCAATACCTGTTGAAAACGCTCCTAAAGCACCATGAGTACAAGTATGTGAATCGGCACCGACAATGGTCATACTAGGTTTAACATGGCCCTGCTCAGGCAATAATGCATGACAAACGCCATGGTTACCAAGCTCATAAAATTTTTCAATGCCTACCTCTTTTGCCCATAAACGGATCTTACGAACCATTTCAGCAGATTTTATATCTTTATTCGGCACAAAATGATCAGGCATGATCACGATCTTTTCAGGATCAAAGACTTTAGTAATACCATGTTCTTTTAACATATCAATGGCCGGTGTCGTCGTGACATCATGACACATGATCAGATCCAGTTTTGCATTGACCAGTTCACCCGGTTTGACACTATCTCTGCCCGAATGTTTTGCAAGGATCTTTTCAGTTATTGTTTGTCCCATATTTATCCTTTGTGTTATAAGCGTTCATATATCTGTTCAGACCTGAGATGATCGCCACTAAACCTGCGCGGATCACATCTTCATGCACGGCGCGACCGGAAAAAACTTTTCCATTAGCATCCTTCAGCTTGATAGAAACATCAGCCAAAGCATCCGTTCCGCCTGTAATGGCTTTAAGATTGTACTCAAGAAGTTTAACTGAGGGATCAATAATGCTCCAAACAGCTTTACTTAAAGCGTCTATGGGACCATCCCCCACTCCCGTACCAATTTTTTCTTCATCATTAATGAGAAGCTTTACTGATGCGGTTGGGATCATACTATTACCTGTCGTAACGGTAAATCCTTCAAGTTTTATACGTTGTTCAACATCTGAAAGCTGGCCAAGGATATCCATGGCAATGGCAAGAATATCGTCACGTTCCACTGATTTATTCTTATCGGCAAGATCTTTTACTTTTTGCGTGACCTGAAGGGTCTGCGCTGAGTCCAGGATATAACCTTCTTCTTCAAGAAGTGCAACAATGGCATGTTTACCGCTATGTTTACCAATCACAATATTCTCACCTGACCAACCCACATCTTCAGAATTCATGATCTCGTAGGTAGCTTTGCTTTGAAGTACACCATGCTGATGAATGCCTGCTTCATGTGCAAATGCATTCAGTCCGACGATAGCTTTATTTCTCGAAATGCTCAAACCGGTCAAATTAGATACCAAACGACTGGTTTTGAACAATTCTTTTGTATTGATATGTGTATCTGCGTCGAAAAAGTCTTTACGTGTCTTAAGATTCATGACCACTTCTTCAAGCGAAGCATTTCCGGCTCGTTCACCTATTCCATTTATACAACATTCCACTTGAGTAGCACCTTGTTTTACGGCTGTAAGTGAATTAGCAACCGCATTTCCAAGATCGTCATGACAATGGACACTTATCACAACATTGTGTGCTTCGGGTACTTTTTCAAAAAGGGTTTTAATTCTATTACCAAATTCTTCGGGTTCAGTATATCCGACAGTATCGGGGATATTTATTGTTGTTGCACCTGCATCTATCACGGCGTTCACAACATTACACATATATTCCAAGCTTGTTCGACCTGCATCTTCGGGTGAAAATTCCACGTCATCACAATAGCTTTTAGCTCGTTTCACCGCATGTACGGCATCAGCAATGACTTCTTCTTTACTTTTACGTAGTTTTTCATCTCGATGAATGGCTGAAGTTGCAATAAATGTATGAATGCGAGGTTTCTTGGCATATTTAACAGCTTCCCAGCAGCAATCAATGTCTTTGTCAACCGCACGTGCAAGTCCACAGATCACTGGACCTTCAACCATCTGAGCGATCTTTTTTACCGCTTCAAAATCACCGGGCGATGCGATAGGAAAACCTGCTTCGATCACATCGACACCTAGTTTGGAAAGCTGCTCGGCGATCAATATCTTTTCTTTTACCGTCAGAGATGCACCGGGACTCTGTTCACCGTCCCGAAGGGTGGTATCAAAGATGAGGATGTTCTTGGACATAGCTTTCCCTTTTATTTTGTTTATTATCTAAATTTTTCAATGTATGTATCCAATCATTAATGATATTCATTAGCTTAAACTCCATTGTCGCAGAGTCGTGCTATTCGTCTAGTAGTAGGAAGTTTTCGAATCCCTTTTTTCTTAGGATGCAGGCCGGGCATTCGCCACAGCCATAACCCCAGGGATGTAGAGTAGAGTGATCACC
>CAYTLV010000039.1:0-2264 GCA_964438445.1 uncultured bacterium
GATACAGGCCGGGCATTTGCCACAGCCATAACCCCAGGGATGTAAAGTAGAATGATCACCGACATAACAGGTGTGAGAATGCTTAATGATCTCGTTCATGACACCCAAACGATCGCTGAGAGCCCATATTTCAGCCTTGCTCATAGATTGCAGAGGTGCGGAAATATTAAGGTCATAATCCAATCCTTTGGATAATGAATCTTGCATGGACGAGATAAAATCCATGCGACAATCGGGATATCCGGAATAATCGGCATCATTTACACCGATAATAATATCTTTAATACCTCTTTTATAAGCCAAAGAAGCAGCTAAAGTCAGAAAAACAATATTTCTGCCGGGAACAAAAGTGTTCGGCAGATCATTTTTACCCGTTTCAATCGCAATATCATCAATCATGGCTGTACCGCCAATTTCTTTGAACGCGGGAACATGCAATTCATGAAGCTTAATATTTTCTTTTTCGGTAACATATTTAACGCTGTTGTATTCAACCCCATGACGTTGCTCATAATGAAAGAACACGGCTTCTACCGCGGCAAATTCCTTCAGCGCCCAATAGATACAGGTGCTGGAATCTTGTCCGCCGGAAAAAAGTACCAATGCCTTTCTTGCTTGCATTATTTTACCCCGATCACCTTATGTGTCTGAAATGTTAAACGCCATTCAGGATGTTTTAGAATATAACGATAACAATATTGAGCAATATTTGAGGAAAAGAAGTCAGCTGAGTGTGATCCGATCGCTTTATCATGAGTCGGATTCTTGGGTGAAATAAATTTATGTTCAGATTCAATTCCATAAGTTTCCGGAATTTCATCCATTCCAAGCACGAATTTAAGTTCATTGCATTTTTTCAGCTTCAATTTATCATTTTTTGGAGATATGGTGATCCAATCAAATAGGTCATGCTTAGGTAAATACATACCATTTGTCTCAACAGCAATATAATAATCTTCAGCTTTAAGAGCTTCCGCAAGTTCAGTGGTATTATTCATTAGCGGTTCACCACCGGTTAAAACAACAAAGGTCGTTTTATAATCTTTAATATTAGCCATGATCTCCGCAACACTCATATCAATACCTGTTAAGAACTCGGTATCACAAAAATCACATCGCAAATTACATTCCGCAAAGCGTATAAATATGGCCGGTTTTCCCGCCCAAAATCCTTCAGCTTGATAGCTGTAAAATATTTCGTTTACTTTGTATAAACTGCTTTGCTGCTTGGTGTTTCCCATATTGCAACCTGTTTTATCATTAATCCTGCATTTTCAAGACGATCTGAACACCATTTACAAAGATTTTCTGCCGTGGGTTCATATGGAAAGATCACATGATGCAATTCCATAGGAAAATTCTTCATCAGCAGATCATCTTTTTCGTAGATCACCGTCGCATGATCCAGTACATCAACAACCTGTTCCATAATAATGTTTTTCAAATCATTAAAATCAATGACCATGCCATTATCATCTTCATCACCTTGGACTGTTACTTCCAATTTATAAGTATGCCCATGCAGATTCCAGCATTTGCCCTTATGGAAGCTCAAACGGTGAGCCATATCGAAGCTAAAGATCTTTGTAAGTTCCACTTTCGTGTCCTCTTTTTTTTCCGTCGGAAGATATTACATTAAGATTAAAGAGTAAAGAAGAAAGATTAAAGTTAAAGTAGCAAAAAACAAACCCTTTACACCCTTACTCCATTACCCCTTTACACCTTTATCCCTATACACCTCTACACCTTATTTCACGTATTCATCATGAATCGCCTTTATCGTGGCCGCTCTATCATATTTTTTAACGATAAAATATGCCGCAACGGGAGATGCTCCGACTGAAATGATCTCAATATTGATCCCTTTTAGTGAAACAGCCGTGAATATACGACCTGCAAGTCCGACTTTTTCCATGATACCATTACCAACAGCAGCTATCACAGATATATCATCTTCAACTATGATCTCCCCTACCGCATGAAGCTCAAGATCTTTCACAAGATCAGCTGATTTTTTAAGGTGGGACATTTCGATCAGAATATTAATAGTGGTTTGTGACGTGATCACGGATTTTATATTAATACCTGCGTGATCCATAGCCGAACTGACCTTGGATAGAATACCGGGCTTATTACCGATACCCGCACCTTTTAATTTCAAAATACCAATATCATCCGAAAAAGTAACACTCTTGATCACATCATCATGAACTTCTGACGCGTGCTGAATGCTAGTTAAAGGGTGAGACAGATCGTCAACTGTA
>CAYTLV010000039.1:2364-5610 GCA_964438445.1 uncultured bacterium
TCACTGCCGCCACGTCCCAATAAAGTTGTTTTACCTTCTACAGATACACCATAAAAGCCCGGAACAACAACGATATTTTTACCTTTGATCGCTTTTTTGACGTTATTACCGGTCAAATCAAAATCAACGGTCGCGTTGCTAAACTCACCATCCGTGAGTAAACCCAGTTCTTCGGGTAGAATTTCTTCTGCATCTACTTTAAAATAGTTTAAAATGCCTGTTAACATTAAAGCTGATAAACGTTCGCCATAACTTAAGATGGTATCATTAACAAATGCCGGTGTATCGCCAAAGAAATTAACTCCCTGAAGATAGCGCTTCAGCTTTTTTACACGGGTTTTAATTGCTTCGTATATTTCATCGCGGATTAAAGCATCATCAACCACTTCATCAAGGGTTTCTTTCTTTAAAGCTAATAGCGAATCGGTCAATTCAGTAATTGCGGATTCATCATTTTTTACTTTCTCAAGCGCATTAACAAGAATATTTGTCACACCATAAAAGGCGGAAACAACAATCACTAATGAGGAGTCATACTTCCCGATCACATCCACGATACGCAGGATATCATCTTTTTTCTTTAAATTTGAACCACCGAATTTTAATACATGATGAGGCATTTAAATCATCCTTTAATTAAACCAATTTTATCCACTATAGAAAAAAGCCGACAGAGTTCTGCCAGCTTTAGCTGGGACGGAGGGATTCGAACCCCCAATAACCTGATTAACAGTCAGGCGCCTTGCCGTTAGACTACATCCCATATTATCAATCGTTTGTAATATGCAATATATCCCGTTTATATACAATATATATTTGATATATTTCTTTATATTGTTGTCATATCTTGCGTTTCTCTTGCTATTTTTCATAATATAGCACCGGCTTGCAATTGAAAACGGCCATTTATACCGGTATTATTCATTATTTATGTCGATTCTTTAGAGTCAAATTAATATCTTCCAGAGTGATATCACGGGCCGACATAAGGACCAATAGATGATAGATCAAGTCTGATATCTCCTCTTTTAGGAGTTCTTTATTATTTGCTATTGCTTCAATAACCACTTCAGTTGCTTCTTCACCGACTTTTTGAGCTATTCTTGAAATACCCTTTTCAAAAAGTTTGTTTGTATATGAACTTGATGATGGGTTTGCTTTACGCTCTGCAATGATTTTTTCCAGTTCATTAATGAAATAGGTGAAATCCTGATTCGTATCTCCAAAACAAGTATCATCACCTGTATGGCAGACCGGACCCTCTGGTAATGCCTTAACAAGTAAGGTATCACCGTCACAGTCAACGCTAAGCGAAACAAGATCAAGGAAATTTCCCGAACTCTCTCCTTTTGTCCAAAGGGTTTCCCGTGAACGACTGTAAAATGTGACTTTTTTTGTCTCTAAGGTTTTTTGATAAGCTTCTTCGTTCATATAGCCTAGCATTAAAACCTTATTGCTACGCTCATCTTGTACAATTGCTGGGACTAAGCCATTACCTTTTTTAAAATCAATGTTCATATTTTCCTCTTATTTCATTCTTACGGGTATATTATTAGCGTTCAAATATTTCTTTAATTCGGGTATAAGGATTTCGCCAAAATGAAAGATACTAGCTGCCAGAGCCGCATCGGCTTTCCCGGTTTCGAATACATCTACAAAATGTTCACATTTCCCTGCACCTCCGGAGGCAATAACCGGTACAGAAACACTTTCGGATACGGCTTTGGTAATATCTAAAGCAAATCCGTCCTTTGTTCCGTCATGATCCATGGAAGTCAAGAGTATCTCTCCTGCTCCCCTGTCTACAGCTTCATTTACCCAGAGAAGAGTCTCACGATCCGTGGGAGTTCTTCCACCGTCAAGGTGTACTCGGGATATAGAATCATACTGCTTACAATCGACAGCCAAAACAACGCATTGTGAACCAAAACGACCGGCCAGTTTATCTATAAGACCAGGATTACGAACTGCAGCCGAATTAACGGTTATTTTATCAGCGCCGGCTTCAAGAAGTCTCGCAACATCATCTTCATTTTTTATTCCGCCACCCACAGTAAAGGGTATGTTAATATTATGAGCTATCTTTTCAACCAATTCAGCAAAAGTGCGCCGATCCTCGATCGTTGCCGTAATATCTAGAAAAGTAAGTTCATCAGCGCCGGATCGTGCATAAAGTCTGGCCAATTCAACCGGATCGCCCGCCTGACGGATCTGTTCAAATTTAACGCCCTTAACGGTTTGACCGTCTTTAATATCCAAACAAGGTATAATGCGTTTTGTTAACATGACCCGATAAACTCCTTGATCTCATCTATGCTGATCCGTTCTTCATAGATCGCTTTTCCTACGATCACACCATCTATATTCAATTCATTCAATCTTTTAATATCATCCATGCAGGAAATTCCACCACTAGCTATCAGTTCTAAATGAGGATAACGTTCTTTGATAGCGGCATACGTTTTTTCTGCAGAACCTTCCAGCATACCGTCCCGGGAAATATCAGTTGAGATCACCGTTTTGATCCCGCGACTGATATAATCATCAAGATAGGTCATCAGATCAAAGCCCGTTGATTCTTGCCAACCTGATGTTGCAATCTTACCATGTTTAAAATCCGCCCCAAGAATGATCCTTTCGGATCCGTACTCACTTAACCATTTAGCTACTTTTGCAGGTTCCCATGCGGCTATACTGCCGGCTGTTATCTGTTTTGCGCCCAGTGCAAAAGCCTTAGCGATATCACGATCGGATTGAATGCCACCGCCAAGATCCACATTCAGTTCTTTGACAGAGCAAATGGCCTTTATGGCCTCATCATTGATCAATTGACCGGCTTTTGCACCATCAAGATCAACAACATGCAATCTCTTTATACCTGCATCGGCAAAACGTTGGGCTACACTCTGTGGATCTGTATCGTAAATTTTCTTGGTATCGTAATCTCCCCTCGTCAATCGAACGCATTTTCCGTCAATTATGTCTATGGCAGGTATGATCGTTATCATTCTATAACTCAATAAAGTTTTTTAAGATTTGTTGTCCTATGTCACCACTTTTTTCAGGATGGAACTGTGTCGCATAGAAATTATCTTTCTGTAAAGCTGATGCAAAGGGTATAATATATTCTGTTCCGGCAATTTGATCTACACCGGGTATTGCCGCATAACTATGGACAAAATATACATGCGAATCCTCAGCTATTGCCTTAAATAAGGGTCCTTTTAAGCCCGATATGGAGTTCCA
>CAYTLV010000039.1:5710-9076 GCA_964438445.1 uncultured bacterium
GGGTCGTCTGTTACTACAGAACTAACGCCAAGCCGGTCCAAAGCTATTTGAACCGAACGAATATTACCGGCATTATATTTTATGACCGCAATACTCATCATAGTATTCCTTTGGTAGAAGGCAGATCGTTTGAAGTGATCTTGCAAGCCTGTTTCATAGAACGGGCCAGAGCTTTAAATATACCTTCAATAATGTGATGTTCATTCTCACCACTCGCTGTAATATGTAAATTGCATCGCAAACCATCAGAAAATGAACGGAAAAAATGCTGCACCATTTCTGTGGGCATCTCACCGACATATTCACGCTTTAGAGGTACATCCCAGCTAAAATAGGGTCTTCCGGACAAATCTAAGGCAACTTCTGACTTGGCTTCATCCATGGGCAGTAAAAAACCATATCGTTCAATACCGCGCTTGTTTCCAAGAGCTTTTAGAAGAGCTTCGCCTAATGCTAGTCCCGTATCTTCAATACTATGGTGTTCATCTACTTCAAGATCACCCTTTACTTTAATATCGCAATCAATTCCCGAATGTTTAGAGAAAAGTTCTAACATATGATCAAAAAATCCGATACCGGTTGAAACTTTGTAAGTTCCTGTACCATCTATATCGACTTTAACTGCAATATCAGTTTCATTTGTTTTACGTCGGACAGATGCAATCCGCTGTGGTTTTACAAGATAATTACGAATTTCGGTCCAAGATGCTGTAGAAAGAACGGCATAATCATTCTCTTCACCCATGAATATAGCTTTGGAATGCAAATTTTTCGCCAGTTGCATATCAGAATCACGATCACCGATCACATAAGATCCACCTAAATCGTAATCCGCATTCATATACTGAGTCAGCATACCTGTATTTGGTTTTCTCATGGAAGAATTTTCATCTTCATAGTGAACGTCGATCAGCACTTCGGAAAACTCTATTCCTTCATTTTTCAAAAGATCCATCAAGAAATTATGTGGTCCCCAAAAACGTTCTTCAGGGAAATCCGGACGACCTAAACCATCTTGGTTGCTTACCATAACCAATTCATAATCAGTGTATTTTACAATATCACTTAAGGCATTTATCACACCGGGTAATAATTGTAATTTATCGAAAGTATCAATGGTTTCGTCAGGAGTTTCGGATATGATCGTACCGTCACGATCTATGAACAATACTCGTTTCATGATCTCTTCCTTTTAGTATAAGCTTGTAAAGCTTCGCACAGTATTTCATTCTCTTCGTGCGTCCCTACTGTGACCCTCAGACAACCTTCACAGTGCAATTGATTAGAGCGATTTCGGACAATAATGCCTTCTTCTGTCAAATAGGTATAAACATCATTGGGATCATCGAAGCGTGCCAAAAAGAAATTTGCCTCAGAGGATATAACCTCCTTCACCAATGCCATGTTTGAAAAAGCATCCATCAAAAAACCACGCTCTTTCTTTATCTTAGCCACCATCTCCTCTTTTCTACTTGGATCTATCAGTGTTTTAAGGACAATATTCGCAGTCACATCATTAATATTATAGGGATATTTGATCTTGTTCAGTACTTGAACAATCTCTGGATCAGAAAAAGCCATTCCAAGTCTTACGCCTGCCATTCCCCATGCTTTTGAGAAGGTCTGCAATACGATCAAATTATTAAATTCATCTTTTCGTTTTACCCAAGAAGGTGAATCGGAAAAATCAATATAAGCTTCATCTACAATGACCAGTGAATTCACATTGTTTAAAACGGTTTCAATATCCTCTTCGGCATATATATTTGCACTGGGATTATTGGGTGAACAAATAAAGATAACTTTGGGTTTCTCTTTTTTTGCTGTTTCAATGATCTTTTCTACATCCAAAGAAAAATCTTTATTGAGTTCGACCTCAATGATCTTAATATCATTTATATTGGCACAAACGCTGTACATACCATAAGTTGGCGGTAAAAGCATCATACTATCTACACGCGGTTCACAGAAGGCTCTTATGACAAGATCTATGGCTTCATCGCTTCCATTACCAAGAAAGAGTCCTTCGGGAGAAGATATGCCTTTATATGCCGCTATTTTGTCCCTGAGTTGTTTTTGCAGGGGATCAGGATAGCGGTTCAGTTCCTGATCCGAAGGAGAACCGAAAGCATTTTCGTTTGCATCCAGAAATATTTTGGCTTTTCCGCTGAATTCATTGCGTGCTGAGGCATATTTCTTCATCTTGAGAATATTTTTCCGGACCAGTGATGTAATATTAATAGACATTAGTTCTCTTTCATGAATTTTCAATTTTAAATAATCTGCGTGATACAGCTTGTCTGTGTGCATCCAACCCTTCGGTCTTTGCCATGTGTTCAACCGCAGGACCAATATTCTTTAGACCTTTTGCCGATAAGGATTGAAAAGTGATCATTTTGTAGTAACTATCCAATGATACACCACTATAATTGCGGGCAAATCCGGCAGTCGGTAAGGTGTGATTTGTTCCGGACGCATAATCGCCGACAGATTCAGGACTCAGATCACCGATAAAGACCGAACCGGCATTTATTACATCCGGGATCATGTCGATAGCATTTTTTGTATTGATAATAAGGTGCTCTGGTGCATAAGTATTTGAAAAATCCATACAACTTTTCAAATCTTCAAGTACGATGATCTTACTATTCATAAGTGCTTTTTCGGCAATTTCAGCTCTCTTTAGTACATCAAGTTGTTCAATGACCTCGGATCTTACTCTTTCTGCAAGATGTTCATTATTGGTAACAAGCAGCACTTGGCTGTCAACGCCATGTTCAGCCTGAGACAAAAGATCTGCAGCAATATATTCAATATCTGCATATTCATCTGCAATGACCAAAACTTCTGATGGTCCAGCCGGCATATCAATGGCAACACTTTCGGTGACAGCTAGAATTTTAGCAGCTGTGACATATTGATTTCCCGGTCCCAATATCTTATAAACAGCAGGAACACTTTCCGTCCCATAGGTCATTGCGGCAATAGCTTGGGCTCCCCCTACCTTGCATACATGGGTCACGCCTGATTCTTTAGCAGCCCAGAGGATAGCGGGATGTAGTGTTCCATCCTCTCTAGGAGGAGAACACAGCACAATCTCTTTACATCCTGCAAGAACAGCGGGAATAGCAAGCATCAGAACTGTTGAGAATAATGGTGCCGTACCACCGGGAACATAAATACCTACTTTTTCGATAGCTCGGACTTCACGCCAACAACGGACACCGGGCATAGTTTTAATAAATTTTTTCTTCGGTAACTGGGCTTCATGGAATTTTTTAATATTGTCAATCGCGAGTCGAATATTATCTTTAAGCACTACCGAAACATTTTTCTCGGATTCCTTGAGTTCTTCAGGCGTACACA
>CAYTLV010000039.1:9176-10929 GCA_964438445.1 uncultured bacterium
GCACCGGCATCCTTTAATTGTTCGATCACATCCCAGAATATATCTTCTTTTATTACCGAGTGAACGGAACTCCATCCTTCTTCCCCAAGTGGCATAATAGTGGGACTTTTCATGCCCGGAAGGATATCGCAAACCAGATCCAGTTTATTATTGGGTACATTCAGTAAGATATATTTGTAATCTTTTGCTGTGTTAACGGAACGAATACGAAAACATAATTTATCGATCAGATCCTTTTTGTTTTTATCTAAAGAGTTATTGCAGTAAATGCTTGCTTCAGATTCCAAAATAGTTTCAACTTCCTTCAATCCATTTGAGATCAGAGTACTGCCGGTACTGACAATATCAAAGATCGCTTCCGACATATTAATGCCCGGTGCGATCTCTACGGAACCTGATATCTTGTGGATCCCGGCATTTACAGCATTTTTATCAAGATATTTTTGAAGAATATGATCATATGATGTCGCAATACGCTTACCTTCAAGAGATGTGATATCTTTGTATTCTATATGTTTTGGAACAGCAATAGACATTCTGCATTTTCCAAAACCAAGCGGCATAACTTTCTTTATATTTGAACCTGTTTCAAGAACTTCATTATCGCCAACAATACCAATATCTGCGATACCATCTTCAATACAGCATGGAATATCGTCATCTCTAAGAAAAAGAACTTCCAAAGGAAAATTTACCGCTGATGTTTTAAGCTTATCGTGACCCGTCCGTTTCAGATGAATACCACAGTGCTCCAGTAGTTCAATACTGTTAGTTGATAATCTTCCTTTTTTCTGAATGGCCATGGTTAGCATAGATCTTCCTTTGTTTGTTTTTTGTATTCTTTAAAAAAAATCCCGATCCTCTTCAAGAGATCGGGACAATATTTATTTTAAAATTTTGCGCATCCCAACCCCTTATGGAGCAGTATGATTATGGAGGATGTGCATATGTAGCGTCATTTAGATTCGTTCCTTTGTTTACGCTTGAATTTAAGAAAGAGCTTTATAGAAATCAAAGGGATTTTAGCAAATATTCATTTATTTTTACAATATTTCGATGATTTAGGGTTAGTTATGAGTGATATTCGCATGAATTGTTTAAGAATTTGAAAATAATCAAAATTTTTAAGCATTCTTGTGCTTTTAATAAAAGCACACTTAAGATAGTAAAATGATAGTCTTATAAAATAATTTGAAATAATAAAGAAAAACCCGCCCAACAAATTGAGCGGGTAATTATTACTGGCATTTTTTCTAAAATTAAATATTTATTTTAGTTTAAAATTAGAAGATATACAGACCTACCGATAAGCGAACCAGGTTTGAGAATATCGGTTCGCTATCATCAAGACTAACTGAATAGATGTTAGTCATGCCCTTTACGTAACGAACTTCAACATCGACCATATCAAGAACTTTGACACCGACGGCAAAGGCCAGACCCAGATTATTGAAATCAAAGTTCTCAAGATCGAGATCGATCTCTGCTCCTTCCATGACTGCTTCACCCAATGGAATACCTACGTTAATACCGGCTGCAACATAGGGTGCTACTATGGCCAAGTCAATATTGTAACGAGCCATCGCTACAGCATTTATGTAGTTAGTACGGATCGTTGTATTTTCAATAGCATCGCTTGCACCACCTTCAGCAATCCCCTCAATGGAAAATCCTTCCATTGAGAACAGACCTTCAAGTTGGATACCAAAATTACCAAAACCGATCACCGCAAAAGCACCACCGACGAAACCGG
>CAYTLV010000040.1:0-10896 GCA_964438445.1 uncultured bacterium
TAAGGCGACGGACGCTTTGGTCGTTTATTCGAACCTGAATATAGCGTCATTTATCGAACGTCGTTCTTTCCCGGTACAGGACAGTTTTGGCGATTATCTTGCCGAAAATGATTATGTTTCAAATCGCTACTCAAGAATGGAAGGCGATCTGGCCATGTATTATTCCCAGAAAGGATTTTCTGCCTCCGCCGGTTGGTATTCTTTAGAGAATTTCAACTACGATTATCAGGAAGAAATTCGCTCCGACATGGGTAGCGGTGCTTATATCCGCGATCCTCTGGCAGGATATCACAAAATAAATTTCTCCGGAATGACTCATGGCTTGAATGTTGCCCTGGCACATGATATTGGTAAACGTTTTGCCATCGGTTATGCCTATACCCATTATTTTGGTTCGGGCTTTGAAGAAGGCTTCGGCGTTATTCCTATCTTAAGTGACCCTAAATTGTCATCGTCAGATACAACTTATTTTCCAGCAACACCGACGAATGGCACCGGCAGCAATGTCAATCTTGGATTAACTGCCAAGGTCACAGATCGCTTGCAGCTAGGATTGTCCACCACGCTTGCCGGTATTTATACCATGGAAGGCACGCACATGATCGCCGGCATGGATTCTTCACTCATGCTTCCGGCCTATAGTATTGATGCCGATTCGGCTTACAAGGTCGTTATTGATCGTCCCAATACTTACTCATTATCTCTGCGTTACATCCCTAACAACGAATTGAAAACAACGCTTTATGCACAGTTTGATATTACAGATTGGCCAGGTTATGCAGCCGGATATTTTGATTCGGCCGATTCTTTGGTCTCACTTTTTTCACCCGAGTATTCACCATCCTGGGCGCTTCGTGCAGGTGTTGAACATATGTTCTTTACCGGCGTCCCGCTACGTTTTGGTTTTACCTACGAAAAGAATCCTATGAACAACGACATGAACCGCTCAACGATAAATATGGGTTCAGGTTGGTCAAAGGATAACTTGACATTGGATATTGGCATTTTGCTCTATCAAAATATGTATTATTACTCGGACCTCTTCCCTGTTGAAGATGAGGTGCGGACAAGCTTGGATAAAGTCAAAGAAAATGGATTGAGATTAAATGTTTCGCTATCTTATTCATTTTAAGAGCGCGAGATGTAAGACGTAAGTAGAAAGTATTTGCATTTTAAGTGATAAATAATATTATGAAGAAAAAGAAAATATTTATCAGCAGTGTTCAAAATGAGTTTTCGGAAGAAAGGGAAGCTCTTTTTGAATATTTGTTATCAGATCCTTTGCTGGGTTTATTTTTTGAACCATTTATTTTTGAAAAATTGCCTGCTATTGATCGAGAAGCTAATAATATCTACTTAAAAGAAGTTGAGCAATGTAATATTTATCTTGGAATATTGGGGAAAGATTACGGTTACGAAGATAGTGAGGGTATTTCGCCTACCGAAAAAGAATTTAACCATGCAAGTAATTTCCATAAAACAAGATTAGTATATCTTTCATCCCACACACTTGAGCAACGACATCCCAAAGAACAATTATTTGTAAAAAAGGCCCAAGGGGTTCTTGTTAGAAAACAATTTAGTTCGCTGCATGAATTAAAATCTGCAGTATATGCATCATTAGTAAATTATCTTCTTGAAAAGGAAATTATTCGCAGCGCACCTTTCGATGCAAGTTATAGTGAAAAAGCCATTATCGCCGATATTGATCCCGATAAAATAAATTGGTTTATTCGAATTGCACGCTCTAAAAGGGGCTTCCCACTTAGTGAAGAAGCATCTATTACGAAACTTTTAACTCACCTCAACTTGATGGAAAATAATCGTATTCGTAATGCCGCTTTATTACTTTTTGCTTATGAGCCACAAAAATATTTCATTAACTCTGAAGTGCGATGTGCTCGCTTTTACGGGAACGTGGTTGAAAAGCCTATTCCATCTTATAAGGTATTTAAAGGAAATGTATTTGACCTGGTTGACCAGTCAGTGGATTTTGTGCTTTCAAAACTAGATTATAGTATTGGTACAAGATCTGAAAAAGTCAGTATCCCTGGAGCTTATGAAATTCCCAAAGAGATCATTACTGAAGCGATCGTAAATGCTGTTGTCCATCGTGATTACACCAGCAATGCCAGTGTACAGATTATGATGTTCAGCGATAGAATTGAAATTTGGAACCCCGGTTTACTTCCTATGGGATGGACGACAGAAAAATTAAAACAATTACACTCTTCTGTTCCTGCCAACCCCTTACTTGCAGAACCCATGTATCTTGCAGGGTATATCGAACGAATGGGAACCGGTACTTCCGATATGATCAAATACGCGAAAAGAGCGAACTTAAAAGAACCGGAATTTTTTCAGGAAGATTCTTTTAGGACCATTATTTACCGTCACGCACCTGCTACCGCGGAAGTCACCGCGGAAGTCACCGCGGAAGTCACCGCGGAAGTTAAAAGAATCATCAAAATCATGAATTCTGAAATGAAAAGGTCAGAATTGCAAATGCTTTTAGGATTACACCATGATGAAAATTTTAGGAAAAATTACATTTTACCGGCACTTGAATTAAAAGTTATAGAAATGACAATTCCAGATAAACCTGCAAGTAGCAAACAAAAGTATAGATTAACAAAACTTGGATATAAATTAAAAGATCAATTAAAGAAAAATTCGCAGTAAACAATTAACATAAAACGACAAAGGTAATTTATGTTTAATAAAATAAAGTACATTCTCATCATCGCCATGATAATGGGAGCACTATTTGCAGAGAAATACCCGGCTGATGAATACCAGCGCATTACGGTTCTGTTTACCAATGATGTACATGGCGGTATTACCAGAACGGCAGCGACTTATATGAATCCGCAGTTTCCACCCAAAATTGGAAGCGCTCCCGCCGTCGCTCGCATTGTAAGTAATATGCGCAATCGGGCGGAAGCCGAAGGGTTTGGTGTCCTTTTGATCGATGAAGGAGACTTCTTTTCCGGTACACCCGTTGGCTCCAAAACCGCCGGTTTAGCTGTAATCGAATTCATGAATGCCGTTGGATATGATTTATTAACGGCAGGTAACCACGATTTTGATAAAAGTCACACCGAACTGAGAAAACGGGCCAAAGAAGCCAATTTCCCTTTCCTCGGTGCTAATATTGTGGATGAAAACGGTGACGTCGCCGATTTTTTAAAGCCCTATATTATTAAAGATATTTACGGAATTAAAGTAGGTATTTTAGGTATTGGCACATCAGTAACACCCTCTATTAGTTTTCCCGCCCATCTTGAAGGTCTGACCTTCCTGCCTGAGATCACGACTGCAAAAAAGTGGATCCCGATCATGAAAGAAGAAGGCGCGGAATTCATTATATTGTCCACTCACTCTTGGACACCCTATGAACGCGATAAAGCAGCCGCTCTATTGCAAGAAAATATCCAACGTGGCGAATGGCCCGACGAAAACAAATTAGGTTCATTTGGCATGGAAATTGCCGTTTCAGTTCCGGGTATTGATGTTATGTTCACCGGACATGTTCATAAAGGATTTCCCCTGCCCTACGAAGATCCTATTAACCATACCTTGATCTTTCAAAACTATGCTAACGGCTCGAACTTGGGCATAGTAAATTTCTATATTCATAAAAAAACAAAAACTATGGCCGGCTATGATTTTGAGGTTGACCAGACATCCTATGTGACACTTCTTGAAGATGAATTCTGGATCGATACAGATATTAATGATATGATCGAAGCCCGTAGAGCGGTTGCTGAAGAGGGTTTTGACAAGGTCATCACTGTTCTTCCCGCTCCTTTGCGCCGTGCAAACGAAGGTCAGTCTATTCTGGGGAATCTTCTCTGTGACGCGGTTGCATGGTCTTCCAGTGCCGATGTTGCTTTTTCAAATTATGGTGGACTGCGTTCCGATCTTGAAGCCGGTCCTCTGACATATGAGAGTCTGTTTCGCTTCCTGCCTTTTGGCAACCATATTACTGTTTTCAGAATGAGCGGTGCTGATCTGGATGAGCTAATTGAGGACCGCGTTACCGGAAATTCTCGAGGAATGCTGGTCTCCGGATTGGAAGTGATCGTTGATAAACGAAAGACCGATCGCAATCGCGCTGAAATACTAACTATTCAGGGTAAAACATTCAACCCAAAAGCAATATATAAAATTGCCGTCTCGGATTATCTTGCAGAAGGAAATTCAGGTTACGGTAGATTAACGACCATCGGTGAAGGACTACGGAATAACACCGGACATATGATGCGAGAAGCATTGAGAGATTACATCGTTGAGTTTGGACCAACAACAAAAATTGATTCACGTTGGAAACTCATAAAATAATTGATAATTGACCCTTCTTCTCCGCCAACTGGCGGATACGCAGGGCAGGCAAAGGATAATTGAAAAACCTCACACACTTGTCCGCCGTAGCCTTGTGCGAAGGCTGGAAAGGCACAAAATACTCTAAGGCACAAAGAAGATAGTATAATGCTTTGGTGAAAAGGTGCGTTTCGATCCTTCGGGAGCGAAGGGTGGAAGAATCGAAAGTCTAGTTGTTGAGGTGTTGAAAATTAGAGGCATAATGCTTTATGCCTGCAAAAGAAAAATTAAAAAGCGTAATGTAGGGAACAGGCACTTGTCGGGCGAAGCTCATTAAGCGTAGACTGATACCTGTTCCAAGAGTGTAATTTTGTCGGAGAGTTGAAAAGTTAAAGGTTTTCTGGTGGTCATGATTGAACATCTGATCATTTATTGGAGGTCTTCCGCATACCATATACCGCAAACCCCAAGCCCTTTTAATTTTCTTCTTTGTAGCTCTTGGTATCCTTTTGTGACTTGGTGAGAGGTTTTATTTATGAAAAACAAAGTAATACTAATCTTACGAATATGTGCAGTTGTTTTTGCCGTTTTTTCTTTGTCGTATAGATTAATTTTTAATCCCATGAATGGACAAAGTTTCATATATCAGTTGGGCTTTTTTTCCATGCAAAGCAGTCTGTTTATTGCCATTATCTTCATCTTTTTACTGATCAATCAATTGCGCGGAAAACCTGATGAAAATGTAAATCCGAGTTTTCGGGGTGCAGCACTTTTGTATGGTATTGTTACCATGTTGATGTTCTTTTCTTTTTTTATGGGTTCCTTTAATCTACATGGTCTTAATTCGATCGTATTGGTCATTAACCATGTTGTATTGGCCTCATTACTGATGATCGATAATATTATAATGATCAAACCCCAAACACATAAATGGGACCTAATGATCTATTGGATGATCTATCCCTTTTATTACCTGCTTTTTACCATTGTTGAAAGTCTTTCCTTTGGGCATAACCGATACTATTTCTTGATAATCAATAAAATGAATTCATCCTTTTTCCCCTTTGCACTTCTTCTTATGGCTTTCATATTTCTCCTAACCGGAGTTTTGATCATATTTAGTAATAAAATTTATAAAAAGAATCTGAAGTTAGAAGTCGGAAGTGAAAAACCGGAATGAGAATGAAACGATATTTTTATTGTGTACTTATTTCATTGATCCTTTCCTTCTCCGCTTTATTTGCCGGACAATTTACATATTTTTCTCCCGAACATTTCGGGAAGCCCTTTGTTTCGAATATCCGTTCTTCCATTATCAAATTCGAGGAAGGATTCATCAACGATCTCGGTGATTTTTATTATATCGACGGGTATCAAAAAAGATTGTTCTCCGAGAGCCATGTGGGAACAGATATCCCTTTTATTTCCTATCGCAACAAATTTGAGAAAGCATATGTGAAGTCCACGTTCCTGCTCACCGGCGCTTTCAATGTTATTCTTGATAGTTTTGAGCCCACGACCCGCATGATCATCAACACGGATTACTGGGTAGGCTCGGAATTCAGGTCCGTTATTTACCATCCCTCTTTAGAAAAACTCAAATTGAAGAATATCGGAGTGAATTTCATTCCCATCTATCATGAAAGCACTCACCTTGGCGATGAATTTGTTCTTGCCGCTCTGGCAGAAGGTCCGGATTTCTATCGCCTCAATGTGTCTTACGAATCCTGGGTATTGGCTCTTACCCTGAATGATCCCGATACCTTAAAAGGAAATATATTTTCCACTCGCATTGGACTGCAAGGCGTGTGGTTTCCGCAAGATGGATTTTATCAATATAATTTAGCAGAAACGCAAGGACAGACAGTATTAATGACCGAAGACTGCTTCGAATATTGGCTGCAGGTGAATTGGCGCAGGACTCATGGACTCGGTGCCTCAGAGACCTTTCATCAGATCAACTCCATTGAATTGCGAAATCGTATAAAATACGGCTATGTCGCCGAAGATCCCGAACGCCGCACCTGGAATATCAATGCCTACTTCGGCTGGGAATACCAGTCCGACAGCTACCGAAAAGTGAGCGGATATTTACGAGCATATTACGGTATAAACCCGCATGGGCAATTTCGGAATGTTGACAATTATTACTTTTTTGGTTTGAGTTTGGTTTTAACATAAGACCTCACACACTTGTCCAGCGAAGCCTTGGCGAAGTTGGAAAGGCACTAAGATCACAAAGACACTAAGAAGAAAATAAAATATATGGGGTTGGAAAATATCTTATTGGTAATGCTTTACCACGGCATTTATGCTGTGGTTCAGAATTCCAAAAACATTGGGGTTTTAACCTCGCTTAATTCGCTTAATCCCTTTCTTCATAAAAACACATCCACAGACTTCACGGATAAACACAGATTGATACTTAAAGCAAAGTAATCTGTCATCCTGAGCAAAATCCACGAACGAAGTGAAGTGGATGTAGTCGAAGGATCTATTCATGATTCATAACACCTACAAGAAAGACTTATTGTGTGGAGATATTTTTTAACCCCGCCTAATTTGAACAAATTTGCCAAAATGATCTCAGAACAAGGAACACCGATTTTAGAATTAAAAAATTGTTTCAATTATCACCCATAATCTCAAAGGTGCCGCTCCTACGGAACTTGTTAAATAATGGATACTTTTTGCTACAAAGATTTCGCCCTTACGGGGCTCCTTGAATAATGAACAAGGATTAACGATATGCGATTTTCGAAGTAAATATTTACTTCGTTATTCAAAACTCCTTATTCCTTGTTCGGATATCGATTCTTCATTCATCCAGCCATAGCTTCAGCGAAGGCTTGGCGGAGTTGAACAAGTATCGCTCCTACGGAGCTATTTGTTATGGATCAATTTCCAGATGTTTTTCTTTTTATCATGCTTTACCACGGCATTTATGCCGTGGTTCAGAGTTCCAAAAACATTGGGTTTTAATCCCGTTTAATTTGTTCAACCCCTCGACAAGCTCGGGGTTGGGAATGATTAATAATGCTACTATCCCGGGGTTTCACCCCGGGTAAATAATGGTTTTACCCCTCCATACGTCGGGGTAAATAATCCTAAGCTTGTCTAGAGATTAAACAAATAAATAAACTGGGATGTGAGGGTGGGAAGCATACCGCTTTCAAATAACCCTGAGTTTATCGAAGGGTTAAACATATAAATAACCCGGGATGAAATCCCGGGGTCAAAAGTATACCAATTTTAAACAACCCCGAGCTTGTCGAGGGGTTGAACAAGTATAGCTCCTACGGAGCTATTTGTTTTGGATCAGTTTCTAGATGCTTTTCTTTTTATCATGCTTTGCCCCGGGCTTTAGCTCGGGGATAATGGATCTCAATATTATGGGGTTTTAACCCCTTTAATGATGTCATATTGGGTTAAAACCCGGATATTGTGCCCACAGACACCACGGCTTAAAAGCCGTGGTAAAGCATTCCTAACTTAATACCACTCCTTAACTATATTAATCTCCGAATCCGTCAACTGACGGAGAAGGAGATCAACCATCAACTATTTCTACTTATAACTCATACGCATCATCCATAACCTATCATCCATCATCCATCATCCACCATCCACCATCCATAACTCATAAATTCTAATTATCAATTGCCTGCAATTCGTAGCTTTTGCGTAGAATTGTCCTTTGCCTGTCCTTCGAAGCTTTCTTGACCAGCGAAGGCTTGCCGAAGTTGGTAGCGAAGAAGGATCAATTGCCTCAGGATTTTCCCTTGTATTCTATGTGTCAATCAAGTAAATTATAACTTAATATCGCGTATCTATTTTACAAGTTTGTTTAAGAATTTCATAAGGAGAAAAAATGAAAACTTTTGCTAAAAATTTTACCGTGGTTTTGACACTACTCGCACTGCTCACGGGTTTTGCGATGGGGGCAACTCATTGGACTGAAAGTTTCGAAAATCCTACTACGACATGGTCGGGATATACGACTGGAACAGTAACATTTGATAGCGGTGTGTGGGATTTTATTGCCGTTTATCCAGAAACATCTGGTGATTCTTATGATGGTAGTAAGGCATGTCGGATAAACGATGATATTGCAAATGCATCAATTACATCTCCAAGTGTTAATTCTGTAGGTACTGTTTCATTTTATTATCATAGACCTTTTACCGGCACAGGTACTTTATCTGTTCAAAAATCAGTTGACGGTGGAGCTTTTACTGAAATTGCAACACAGAATTTTGATGCAGTAGAAACACCTACATTATTTAGCTTTGATGTTAATGATGCTAGTAATAATATTAAAATTAAAATCGAAAATGATGATAATACTGCTCATTTAGCAATTGATTATGTAACACTTACAGATTATGTTCCAACTAGTGTTGATGATCCTACAAGCTTTTCTGCAGTTGTAGTCTCAACCAGCCAAATCAATCTCACATGGACGGACAATGCAGCCGGTGATGATGTCATGGTCGTATTTGATTCAGATGGATCATTTACTGTTCCTGTTGACGAGACAACTTATAGTGGTTCTGCTTTGGGTGGAACCGTCATTTATCAAGGATCCGCAGAAGCCTATAATCATACTTCCCTTTCAGCTTATACGGCATATTATTATAAAGCTTGGTCAGTAGATGTAGATGACAATTATTCCTCGGGTGTTACGGACAATGCAACCACGTTAAAAACGGAACCGACAAATCATGTAACCAATATTGCGGTTGGAACAATTGGATATTTTACATTGGATCTCTCTTGGACCGATGCTACCGGCGCCTCATTGCCAGATGGTTACCTTGTTAAAGGTAGTTCGGTGGGATACGGAGATATTTCGGCTCCTTCGGACGCAACTGCAGAATCTGATGATGCACTGGTTAAAAATATCACTCAAGGTACACAAAGTGTTAGTTTTTCAGGACTAAATTCAAATACTGACTATTATTTTGAAATATGGCCCTATACAAACTCTAGCACAGATATTGACTACAAAACAGACGGTACAATTCCTCAGGTTAGTGGAACAACCAATGAAATTTCATCTTTACCTCTTGTTGAGAATTTTGATTATACAGCAGGCGATTATCTGACCGCTCATGGTTGGACTGCCCATAGTGGTGCGGAGACAAGTCCTATACAGGTTGTTGCACCCGGATTGAAATTTTCCGGATATGCTGGCTCTGGGGTTGGTAATGCTGCCAATGTAGCGAATACCGGTGAAGATGTAAACATTGTATTCGAAGAAGTAACCAGTGGAAGTATTTACGCCTCCTTTATAATAAAAACCGGTGCATCAAATGCTGCTGGTTATTTTCTTAATTTAGGACAACAGGTAATTGGTTACACATATTTCTCAAGGGTTTGGGTGAATGCAACCGGTGACGGTGTTGGTATTGGAGCATCAACCCCCTCTTCATATGTTGCAATTACAGCGGGTGTTCCAACTCTGCTAGTTGTGAAATATACGATTTCAACAAAAGTAAGCGATTTATATGTATGTAATTCAGTGCCTTCTACTGAACCGGTAACGCCTGATGCCTCTTATACGGAAAGTTCCAGTTATAATATTGGTAGTCTTGCATTAAGACAATATAGCGCATCTCAAGATATCATAGTAGATGGTATACGTATATCCACTAGCTGGAATGATTCTCCCTGCCCCATCATCCTTGCTTCCTTTACGGCTGAAGCAATCAATGGCGTAGTTGAATTGGCATGGGAAACCGCAACGGAAACCAATAATGATCGCTTTGTCATCTATCGTAACGATGTAGCCATTGCGTCTGTAGACGGTGCAGGCACCACGACCGAACCTCATAACTACAGCTATGTTGATAACAGCGTTGTCCCGGGTGTTACCTATACCTACGTTCTTGCTGATGTTGACTTGGCCAATGAAGAAACACGCTACGAAGGCAATGCTGTAACGGTTACTGTCGCCAATGATCTTGTCGAAGCTGATTTTGTGGTTGAAGCTGCATATCCCAATCCCTTTAATCCCAGTATTACCATCAACTATCAACTATCAACCATCAACTATGTCAATGCCAGTATTTACAATACTCAGGGAGTTTTGGTTGATCAACTGATAAATGGTTTTGTTGAAGCCGGACATCATGAATTGACTTGGAATGCCTCGGGCATGCCGAGTGGTGTTTATATTGTGAAGATGCAGGCGAGTGAGTTTGTGAATTCGCAGAAGATAGTTTTAATGAAATAGCCTCACACACTTGTCCGCCGTAGCCTTGTGCGAAGGCTGGAAAGGCGCAAAGAGAGACAAAGGCGCAAAGAATTTTCAGGCTTGGTCTTGAAGCATAAATAGAACCCTTCTGCGTGGAAATGTGGAAGGGTTTTTTACGTCAACTATAAATGATGAACGAAAAATTAGGGACATTTCTATTTACCCCGACGAAATGGCCTGTCCATCGTAGCCCAGGCAGGCAAAGGACAATGGAAGAAAATGATGAACGATGAATTTAGGATATTTCTTCTCTTATATCTTATCGTTTATCGTTTATCGTTTATCGTTTATCGTTTATCGTTTATCGTTTATCG
>CAYTLV010000041.1:0-4942 GCA_964438445.1 uncultured bacterium
TATTCTGAAAGTATATTCATAACCCTATGGCTCATATCACCATAAAGTGCAAAGTTGGTGGAAAATACATTGACCGATTCAGCTTCGATGAGTTGTTTGTATTTAAAGACTGGGGCACCCATAGGAATACCAAGTGCTTTGGCTTCATTTGAACGTGCGATTACACAGCCGTCATTATTGGATAGAACGACCACCGGCTTCCCGTTCAGTCCGGGAGCAAATACGCGTTCACAGGATGCATAAAAATTGTTACAATCTACAAGAGCGATCATGGTTTTATCTTCTTGATCACATAGGTCACTATACCCCAGATCATGAAGTCATTATCCTCTCCAACGGGAATGTGTTCGTAGGCCTCATTCTCCGGGATTAAAAAACAGGAGCCCTTTTCTACATGCACACGCTTGACAGTGAAATCACCATCAATATAACAGACTGCGATAGCATCATTCACAGGATCAAGTGAGCGATCGATCACAAGTACATCTCCATTCAGGATACCAATATCCTGCATGGAGTTACCTTTTACACGACCGTAAAAAGTCGCATTGGGATTTTTAATGAGCTCTTTATTCAGGTCAAGGCTCATATCCATATAATCATCTGCGGGAGAAGGGAAGCCGGCAGAAATATTTTTAGCGTAGGGAAGCTCAAGTTCGGTGCTGGAATCAGCCGTATAAAAATCAATAGTATTCATTTTTTTAATGCGGAAAAGTTTCATCATTTACACGCGGTTATAATCATCCTCAAAGCGAGTGATATCATCTTCGCCAAAATATGTGCCCGTCTGGATCTCAATGACCGAGGCAGGTACGCTTCCAAGGTTTTTCATCCGGTGCTTTGTACCATGGGAAATATAAATATGTGCATTCTTAGGATAATCTTCAACATGATCTCCGGTCGTGATCCGCATACTTCCTTCTACAACGATCCAGTGTTCATTTCTTTTTTCATGTGATTGCAGAGAAAGACGGCAACCCGGATTGACAGTGATCTTTTTTACCTTGCAGGTTTCTCCATCAAGCAACACTTCAAACACACCCCAAGGACGTTCTTCTTTATAGTTACTCACACTATTCTCCTTTATCTGCGACAGTTTCCTTAACGACTTTGCGACGTACGATCATAATAAATGATAGCAATAACACTGCAGAAGCGATGTATTGAGTGCCGGTTAGAGTATTTTTATTGATAATAAAATCTAAAGCAACGGCCGAAAGTGGCCAAACCAATTCAAATATCGTGGCAACGGAAGCCTGTATACGTTTCAATCCGAAGTAATAAATATACATGGAAAGAGCGCCGCTTGAGAATACAATAAGGATCAGTAATTTCCAATGAAGCGGTTGCATTTCAGAAATCATCGTTAATTGTTTTGCGCTTAGAATAAAAATAAGGGCCAAAAGCGTTGTCGTTCCAAAGCGCATAGCAGTAGCTGTCTCAAATTTCATTTCATTTGTAAATCGTTTGCCAAAAACTGTAGAAGATCCAAAAGCGAAGGCTGCCAGCAAGGCATAAACTGCTGCCGGATCGATCAAGCGAATATCCTTAAGTTGCATACCGTGTTGAGAAAATGCCAGAAAATATGCGGCAATAATAGCCAATAGAGCCCACACATAGAAATCTTTGTTTAATTTTTCTTTCAGGATCAAACGTGCCAGAAAGAGAGCAAATACCGGTTGTAATTTTTGTAAGATAACGACAGTTGCCAATGTGGTCCCGACTTCCGGGTCGTACGCCGCAAAAAATGCCTTCGTAATAAATAAGGTACCCAGTAAACCGCCCCAAATAGAAACCCAAAGTAAAGAACCCCATCCCCCGGGTGAAAGCTGCTGTATTTCTTTGCGCCCTCTCACCATAAAAGGAATTAAAACAAGAAAACCTAAAGCATGTTCAAAGAACACGACCAGGCCGGCAGGTAAATGGTAAAACTGAGGACGAATAAATACGCCATCCAGACTCCAAAGTAAAGCGGCAACGGCAACGGCAATAGCGCCGATAACAAGTGAAAAGTTTTTACTGTTCCGGTTCATTCTTGTCATTCCCTTTCTGAATATCAATTATTTTTTCAAGATGCGTTTTCTCTTTTTCCAACCAGTTTTGTAATTTTTCGATGTCTCCCCGCGATCTCACATCCGCCTGGAGGCGCATACCGGGTGTCTCAAAATCCTGATCGGCATGTAGATCAATGCCAGCTGATTTTGGAATATTGACCAGAAGCTCATTCATGCTTTTACGGTAGCGCGCAATAGTCGGGTAACGCGCTTCATAAAGTTTTTTTCGAATATTTTGAAGCTTCAGCGATGATTGTAATTTTAAGTTCTTAAGTATTTCAGAAATGTCCAAGCTATCCCAAATTTTCTCTCTAGATACTTTTTCCCGATGTGCTATCTCACTTAATAAACCGGCAATGGCTTCCAGAATATTGATTCCTGGATTTAGAGTAAGCAACGGCCTTAGTAAGCTTCGTAATTCAAGGTTAGAAAAATGCAGAACTCGTTTTAAAGGGGCGTTTTTTATGAGAAAAAATGATACCCACTCCAGTTCGAACTTTCTTAAGACCGAAATATCACTCCATTGATCCACGCCGATCTTCAATCTTCTCGACCAAAGTCCCTTATCATAAGCCGGTGAATACTCTTCCAACAGGGTGATCACTTTGGCAATATCAAAAACATTCAGGTTGTCCGCTTTAAGAATATCCCATAATACTTCTTCATAGGAATTATCTTCCCAATATGTAAGCGCATCAATTTCAGTCACGTTTTCATTTTTTTTATCCGAAATACAAACGGGGATCCAGCGTCCATTCTCCGCCCAAAATAAGGGTAAAGTGTTAGGTGATCTTTTGCTTACCGGCTCTTTTAATGCTTTATAATCAAAGCGTTGATCCTCTATTGCTATGCTGTCTGTTCTTAGTTTACGTAAGTGCTTCATATCACCGAAATACTACATAATTTTTTAGCCTTTAAAAAGAAAAATTATTGCCATTGGGGTAATTTGACCTTAATTTAAAAACGATATTTGAATTAAACTTGCGGTATGTATTTTTTTGAATCAACATTGATTAACTGGGAGCTCAGCTCAATGCTGGTGGAAATCAGGCCTTCTCACTTCGGTGGGTCAAGGAAGATTGAACCCGGCGGCAGGCACCCACCGTGTAAAACGGGTTCATCAAATAGCCGCAAGTTTTTTTATTATTTAAATAAACGAGTTTTATTCAGATAATAATCCTCTGTAGCCTTGATGAAGGATAATATAAACTTTAGTATCCCGGATTTTATATTTTACGCTTTATATCATATTTTTTTTCTTGTATTTTTCCTCTTTACAGCGTAAGTTTTAACACATGAAGTATGTGTATAACATGTGGATAATTGAAATGTCGGCACTTTGGCAATTTTTATTATTTTGAACTAACCTGGTAATAAAACGATGTAAGTTATTGTTTATTAATAAACAATATGTATACTTGGGGTGTGTAGAAAGTGTTGGTATAATGTGGATAACTATGGATTTGGGTGTGGATAACATAAAACTTAATACGGCTGATACTCTTGAGGGAACACAATGGGATGCCTGTTTAAAGGATCTAGAAACTTCGTTAAATAAACAAAGTTTCTCTTCTTGGTTTTCTCCTTTACAATTTTGTTCTAATGAAAATGATGTATTAACCCTTGCGGCGCCTAATAAATTTCATATAGAATTTATTGAATTTAATTATTGGGACACGCTATCCCCGATCATTGATAAATATTTTCCGGCAAATAAAAAAGTTCAGTTTATCATCAACACCAGGAGACAGGCGGAAAGAAAAGCTCAAGCATTAAATACAGCTGATATTCTCTTGCCCAGTCTACCAGCAATACCCAGGACGCAGAACCAGCCTAAGCCACCTCAACCTGATGTTTATTCCACCTTCAACAGTCGATTTACTTTTGAAGAATTTGTGGAAGGACCACATAACCAATTTGCTAAGGTTGCGGCCTCCTCTGTTTCTGAAAACCCCGGACGATCTTACAATCCTCTTTTTATTTATGGCGGAACAGGACTAGGAAAAACCCATTTATTGCAAGCGGTTGGAAATCGTGCTTATGCACGCAATCCTTACGCCCGGATCATCTATGTTTCAATTGATACTTTTATGCGCGACTTTATTGACGCTATTCAAAACAACAAAAAAAATGACTTTTCTTTACTATATAAGCAAGCTGACATTTTACTAGTGGACGATGTTCAGTTCTTAAAATCAAGAGAAGGGACACAGGAACAATTCTTTCATATTTTTAACGATTTGCTCCAGCGAGACAAACAAATTGTTATTTCTTCGGACAGGCCTCCGAAGGAGCTAGAGGGTTTGGAAGAACGTCTTGTGTCCCGTTTTCTATCCGGCTTGATGGTTGATGTGCAAGCCCCGGATTTTGAATCTCGCATTGCTATCCTTCAGCATAAAACCTTGATCGAGAATCTTGATATTCCTTATGAAGTTATTGAATTTATCGCACAAAACATCAGCTCAAACATTAGAGAGCTTGAGGGTACCCTCACGACTATGCTGGCCCGTTCATCACTGAACCATATTGATATTACTTTGGGATTGGCAAAATCAGTTCTAATGGATATGAAAGGCGTTAAACGCGACCGTATCATTTCCATTGATACCATTCAAAAAGTCGTTACCCGCTATTACAAAGTCACAGAAAATGAGATCATCGGTAAAGGTCGTCGCAAAGAGGTGGCACTTGCCCGCCAGGTGATGATGTATCTTTGTCGTGAATTATGTAACGCTTCACTGAAAACTATCGGGCTACGCCTAGGCGGCCGTGATCACACAACGGTTATGTACGGTGTGCGCGAAATAGGCAAACGCACCAGAGCCAACGAAGCCTTTAAAAAAGAAGTGGCTCTTGTTACGCAACAGATCGAATTTGAAGGCGATTGA
>CAYTLV010000041.1:5042-10625 GCA_964438445.1 uncultured bacterium
ATACCAAATTCTTTAAGTATCGCTTCGGAGTGTCCATTCACCCTTACTCTTGGGTATATCTTGATGATCTTACCTTCTTGATCAATGAGAAAAGTTTTGCGAATAAGTCCGATCGTGATCTTTCCGTAGAGATTTTTTTCTCCCCATGCATCATAGGATTTCAGTACTTCTTTTTCCGGATCAGAAAGCAGGATAAATGGCAGCTTATATTTTTCTGCAAATTTCTTGTGGGATTTTTCATTGTCGGGAGAAACGCCAATGATCACGATATCATTATTCGTGTAGTCTTTGTAATCATCACGAAACGCACACGCTTCTTTTGTGCATCCGGGTGTATCATCTTTGGGGTAAAAATACAGCACCACACGTTTTCCACGGAACTTTTCTAAGGAAAATGATTTACCGTCAGCATCTTCAAGTTTAAAGAGAGGGGCAAAATCATTGACTTGTAATTTATTCATGCTCTTTCCTTTTTGTTTATCATTTCTGTATGCATAGAATCCACAAAAGTTCTTTTTTATTTTTTCAAGAAACGATCCATGGCTTTACGAACCTTCCCCATTTCATAACCTATACCGAGATGACCTCGATTATTGTCCAACACCAAGGTCTTTGCTTTGATCATTTTAGCGAGTTTTAAAGCTTCCCAAGGAGACACGGTGTGATCTTGTTTGTTCACAATAATGAACAGATCCGTTTTAATGCGTTTCGCGGTTTTTTCCATATCATAATCATCCCGCCAGCTTATATCATGATAATAAAGTGCCCTTGTTTGGCAATAAAAATTGTCTGCTGGATAAATCCCGGGGAAATAATTATCAAATTTTGCGATGTGATCTTCCGCTTCGGTATGAGACATTTCAACAGAATAGAATTCTGGTGATTTCCCATTGACACTTTGTGTAAGCCGCACAGATTTCATGTATTCTTCCTGGGGAATATGATATTTTCGGCCCATTTCTATTATTCCCAGTGCTGCCTTACGACGAATGATGTCATAAGCTGAATTTCTGGGTGAGGAAACATAAAGAATGGTTTTATCTACAAAGTCAGGGTATTCGCAAATAAATTCAAATCCTTGCATAGAGCCCATGGACCCACCTACAAAAGCATGCACATGTTTGAGTTTTAAATGATCTAACACACCCTTTATACATCTTGCCATATCAATAACACGAACCTCAGGAAAAGCCTGCCCTGCCTGAGTTGGTGAATTAGAGGGCGAGCTTGAAACACCGTTCCCCAAGGCATCAACCAAGATAATACAATAGGTCGAAGTGTCGACAAAATTATACTTGTTTATCAATCCAAAAACATGTTCAGATGTACCTCCGTGCCAAGTGGGATATACAACATAATTTGAAGCATCTTGGTTTGCTTCACCAAGAATACGATAACCCATGCGACAATCTTCAAGAGTTTCACCATTAAATAATTTCACATCTCCCAATTCAGCGAATTTCTGTGGTGGAATGGCAAAAAGGAGATTGATGCTGATAATTATTATTGCAAAAATTACACATTGCTTTTTCATCGGTATTTATCCATTTTTTTATTATTAACAATTCAACACAAAAGAATATAAAGATATTCGCTGGATAGGTAAAGATGTTAAGTAAATTTGTTTAAGAGTATTAGTGTTTAGGAGATTAGAATACGTACACTCGTACCCTTTTTTAGAGATTCTGTGCGTCTATACATTCCCGAATTGCTTCAATACCACGCTGGATATTTGTTTCTTCCGTTGCAAAAGAAATTCGAATATAACCATTTGCGGCAGGTCCAAAAAGCGAACCAGGTGTTACCATGACTTCGTGACGCTCTTTTAAAATGCGAACAAAATCAATATCGGATATGGGCTTTTTCAATTCATGTTGGATATTCAGCAAGACAAAGTAGCCTGCATGTGAGCGGACATATTTTTCAAAGCCGTGTTGCTTTAAGGTCTCAAGCATTAATTTCCTGCGGTTTTGAAGGATAGATAATAGTTTGTCTTTCGTTTCTTTGCCCAATCCCTGAACCATGCGTAGAACAAAGCGCTGAGAAAATGTGTTTGCACAAGTAGAAGAAATATAGCGCACAGAGTTTACGGCTTCTGTAATCTCAGGATTTGCAAACAACCAGCCAATACGCAATCCGCTGATACGGAATAATTTCGTCATACTTGAGAAAGTGATCACATGATCCGCGTAGCCCGCATATGAAACAGCTTCAAAACCCGCATAACGGATCTCGTAAAAAGATTCATCAACAAGAATAAAAATGCCGTTTTCCTCACAATGGGCAGATAAGATCTTAAATTCTTTAGCGTCGAACAACTGTCCGGTTGCGATCAGTGGGTTATTAAGTAAAATGGCTTTCGTCTTAGGTGTGATTATTGCAATCAAAGCTTCCGCAGTTATGGGATATGGCGTGTCCATTGATACCGGATATTCCCTAACGGTGCCCGAGAAAAAATAAGAAACTGATTCGTGAGCCCGTAATGTTAGAGATGGGACTAAGAGTTCATCGTCAGGATTCAGGATAGATGCCAAAATACAAAATAGAGCTTCTGTGGTTCCGGTACTAATCGTCACACCTTCAGCGCCCCAGACTAATTTATGTTTTTCTGCCAAAGCTTTCCTCAGTTTAGGCAATCCATAAGTCTCGGTATAATTCAAGTTCTCAGAACGAATGATCTCCTGAGCGGCATTCAACAAAACGCCTGGAACGGGAAATGGGGGCACCGAGGATGTCAAGTCGATATGTCCTTTGGGGATGGCTTCGCTGAGAAGACGTTCGCAGGATCCGATCAGATCCTGCAGATGTTGTATGCGTGTGCTAAAATTCATCGCGTTGTGATTTTAATGGTATTTATTTTGATAGGCAAGGGTTTAATTTAAGTTCCTGAATTCTGAAAGCCAGCTCACACTTTACTCTTTATCTCGGAAATTTTGATCATGATCTTAGAACGAGCCAATTTGTCCAATTCATTATTTGAGGACCAGCGGGCATCCGTCCAGAATTTTGATTCCCACTTCCCTTCTAACTCGGCTTTGTACAATCTCATTTCCTGATGAAAATGCGAGTAAGTATGGCGGGCTGTTTCCGGGATTTCTTCAGTGATCTTTATCTTATGTTCCTTACAAAATCTATTAAGATAATCCGGCTTCGGCTCCTTTAACATAAAACATGGATACTCCCATAAGCCGCCAAGAAATCCTTCCTCAGGACGTTTCAGTATAAGTACTTTATTATCCTTCTCAATAATAAATGCCGCGCCATATCGGGTTGGAATTTTCTTTTTCTCTATCTTGCGAGGAAGATCGGCAACATTGTCGTTCTTAAAGGCACAACAATTCTCTTTTAACGGACAAGTTGAGCAATTGGGGCGGGGTGTGCATTGTAAAGACCCCAGTTCCATCCAGGCCTGATTCACCCAACCCGGATGTTGGTCATGAAATCCTTTATTCATTAATTCGAAAAGTTTTTTATGATATTTCTGTGTTGAAATATTTTCATCCATACAAAAAAGGCGCGCCATAATACGTTTAACATTGCCATCCACAACTGCAGCAGGATAAGCAAAGGCAATGCTTGAAACAGCCGCAGCAGTATAGGGTCCCACGCCGGGGACTTTTAACCAGTCCTCGTAATTAACAGGAAAAGGTGCATGCTTGTTTTTTACATGTGCTGTGATATATTTGGCACCTTTATGGAAATTTCTGGCTCGCGTATAGTAACCGAGACCTTCCCAAACTTTTAACACATCTTCCATATCTGCATTTGCCAGCACAAACACATCGGGGAAACGTTCTATCCATTTATGAAAATATTTTTCGACGGTGGCAACCTGAGTTTGTTGCAGCATCATTTCGCTGACCCAGATATGATAAGGATCCTTTGAACCACGCCATGGCATTTCCCGACGATGCTTGCCGAACCACGACATGAGGGCATTACACATATCCCTTGAAATTATCTTTTGCATTATTTTCCAGAGGGGAAGTTAAAAGGAATACTAATCGACATCGGCGGTATGAACATTCCTTGATCGATCTTGGCTTGTTCTTCACCCTTATAAAACATATAGGGTACTGCAATACCAATGGCTGCACCCATAAGTACATCGCTCAGCCAATGCTGATTGTCATCCAATCGCTGAAAAGCGCTTAATACAGCCATAGCATAGGCGGGAACGCCCGCTTTCCAGCCATACCACATTTGATACATGGTTGCCGTTGTAAAGGCTACAGAACTGTGCCCTGAGGGAAAAGAGTGATTATTCCTCCCGTTCGGGCGAGTCCTGCCCACACCGAATTTTAGCGCATAGGTCAACGCAACAGTCGTTATATTAGATGCCGCCCAATAGCGGAGAGGCTCGGCATAATTTCCAGTTTGATACCCCTTGCCGATCGCACCCAAGGCAGATATACCAAAAGCCCAATATTGATCTACATATTTGTCTGCAACAAAATCTACCCATTCAGGTAAGTAGGCTTTTTTTATCATGAATTCCCGAACAGATTTATCGGCAAAAGTTGCCAATCCAGCAGTGGCTGCACCTGACCCGAGTATAACATAGCCTTCCCAAGTCTTTGCAACTTCGGGTATGGCATATCGGAAATAGTCTTGTCCATTAAATTGTTGGGCATGAACCAGGGAAAACAATACTAATAAAACAATAAATGGCTTTTTCATAAAGGAAAATAAGTAAAAGATAATGAAAGGTGAAAGGAAAAAGATAGTTAAGTAAAATATGTTTCAATAGCCCCGGTGTATGGATGGGCTAAACTAATATTAACCCGAGATTATACTTTGAGTTATAGAATAATCACTGACAAAACTTCGACCCCGTGGAGAGGTATAACATTGCATTAAACTTGGGTGAAATCTCGGAACATAGAATCATCACTGACAGAACCTCGACCTTGTGGAGAGGTTCAACACCACAATAACCCGGGATGAAATCCCGGGATTAATAACCCATAGGCACCACAACCCCGAGCTTGTCGAGGGGTTGAACTAAAATCCATTATTTCTTAACAATTCATTATACTCATCGTAAAACGACTTGCTCTTATGGTGTTCCTTTTGATCTTCAATATATTTCACTATAGTATTCAAAGACTCATATGGTCGAGTAAAAATTGAATAGCCTATAGCCTATTTCTTAAAATGGGGAAAAAGTTTCTCCTGCTTAATAAACATCGATGAAGCAACTTTAATGTCTTTGATAAAATCCGATATTGTTACATCCGGGCGAATATATACCAATAGATGAATATGATCTTCAATTCCATTAATTGCATACAGTTTACAGTTTTTATTTTCAATGATGTGCCTTAAGTAAGCATAAAAACGTTTTTGGTTATTTTCCAGAAAAACCTTATCTCTCTTATAAGGTTCAATAATCAAATGATATAGTAGCTGTCGGTATGTCCCCATAGGTGAAAATACTACAAGTTTTGCTTATTTTATAATGAGAAAAGTGAAGTGTGACTCATATCACAAATAATGTTCAACCCCTCCATACGTCGGGGTTGTATGTTAAGATGCTCTGATGCCCGGAGTTTCACTCCGGGTTATTATGAGTTTAACCCT
>CAYTLV010000042.1:0-3107 GCA_964438445.1 uncultured bacterium
TTAAAAAAGGCAGGTTAATCCTGCCTTTTTTTTATTTACTGAAAATTAATTTCATGCTTTAAGTTAGAAAATATGCGGGTTATTCAGTCCTTGATTTTTTGCTAAAAATAATGGTTTGTGAATACAAGTATCCCTTAATATATTCCTTTGATTATTTGAAAGATATTTTTTACAGGTTGGAACTATTTTTTATGAAAATAACGATTTTAGACGGACGACGTTTTCGTCTTGCTGTCATTGCAGCAGCAAAAAGTTTGATGAGGAATGAAGACTATCTCAATAAGATAAACGTGTTCCCCGTACCTGATGGTGATACGGGAACCAACATGGCTGCCACACTCCACGCCATCGTAACTTCCTTGCGAAATAATACAGATTTTGCCTTAGCTGAAATGAGTCAGCAGGTTTCCGATACGGCACTTGATGGTGCCCGCGGAAACTCCGGGTCTATTCTAGCACAATTTTTCTATGGACTGGCAACAGAGCTAGCCAAGAAAAAACAAGTCACTGCAAAGGAGTTTTCGAAAGCTGCAGTTGCGGCAACTAATCATTCCTATCAGGCAATGGCCGACCCCAAAGAAGGAACTATTCTCAGCGTGATCCGCGTATGGGGAGAAGCCTGGGAAGAACAAGCCAAAAGCTATGATGATTTTGTTTATATTTTACGTTACGCTTTAAAAGAGTGTAAGATAGAGCTGGAGAAATCTCCCGCAAAATTAAAGCTTGAAGGTAAGATGAAGTATGTTGATTCCGGCGGTCTTGGTTTTGTAAATATGCTCGAAGGTATCGAGGAATTCATTGAAAGTCCTAATCTGAAACAATTGTTAGAGGGTATTAAAGAACGATTGGCGCCCCTGACCGGCTCACATGACATTGCATTTAACCCAAATGTTAAATATCGTTTTTGTACAGAATGTCTTGTAGATAGTAAATATTTTGACCGCAATTATATCCGCGATCTTTTACTACCTCTTGGCGATTCGCTAATTCTTGCCGGTAGCACGACACGTTTGAAGCTTCATATTCATACAAATGCTCCGGAAACAGTTTTTACTATTTTAAGTCAGTTTGGAAATGTACGTCGCAAGAAAGTAGACGACATGAAACGACAAGTACAACACCGTAATCAGAAATTACAGGAGATCGCGCTGGTTGTGGATTCAGCTTCGGATATCTCTGATGATATTGCTGAAAAATATAATATCAATGTAGTCCCTTTGCGCTTGTCATTCGATAAAGAAGAATTTATTGATGGTGTAACAATTGATAATGCCACTTTTTATGATCGCATGGAAAACGGCAAGATTATCCCAAAAACATCGCAACCCGTGCCACGAGATATTGAGAATCTTTATCGCTTTCTTTTAACTCATTACAAGCATGTCATTTCTCTGCATGTCAGTGATAAAGTCAGCGGAACCTATCAAGGGGCAATACAGGCTGCATCACGAGTTGATTCGAAAAAGATAAGCGTTTTCAATACTGAATCCGGAAGTATTGGTGAACAGATCATGGCTATCAAAGCTGCAGAAATGATCGCCCAAGGGAATAGCGTCCATGAGATCGTAAATTTTCTGACCGGTCTACACGGAGAATTTAAAATGATCATCATGTTGGAAACGGTGAAATATGCCGTAAAAGGCGGTCGATTAAAACCTTATCTTGGGAGTTTGCTTAAGATATTAGGTCTTGTTCCACTCGTGACCATTACACCTGATGGTAAAGCGGATAAAGAGGGTATTGTCCCTCGTGGAAAACGAGGTTGGAAACCGGCTATTAGTAAATTTAAAAACTTTTTTGGCGATAAGATACCAGATGAAATTGGGATTATTCACGCCAATTGTAAAGATAAAGCAAAGAAATTTGAAGAATTACTGCGCATTCATTTCCCGAAAGCAAAATACTACTATGGGGAATTTGGTCCTGTGATCGGTACTTACGCCGGTCCGGGAGCAATGGTATTTGTTGGCTTCTCAAACGCTAAGATCCTTCCGCCTCCGCCTAAGTCGGAGAGCACATTAGACAAGATCATTGAGCGCCTGGCTTTGCCATCGGGAATAAGCAACTTGCCGGTACTCAAGAAATAACACACAGGAGTTAACATGAATCTCACAAATGTACTTGTTGTGATTCTGGCATATTTAATCGGGTCCTTCCCGGCAGCATGGGTCTTGGGGAAGATCTTTGCTGGAAAGAATTATGATATCCGGAAACACGGCAGCGGAAATGTTGGTGCAACCAATGTAATCCGAAATCTTGGTTGGAAAGCAGGTATTAGCACTTTCCTATTAGATGCCTTCAAGGGTTTTGCCGTCACCTTTTGGTTGCCCGCATTAATGACAGAAGGCATAGAATTTGAGACCGCACGCGTCATACTCGCCACTGCCGCATTAATCGGTCACACATTCCCAATCTATATTAATTTTCGCGGTGGTAAGGCTGTGGCTACAACAGCTGGAGTGATCTTTGCGTTCAGACCTGAAGTTGGCTTGATCTGTTTGGTCGTTTTCGCCAGTGTGGTTCTTATTTCACGTCAATCTGGAGTTGGTTCTATTTCGGCATCATTCGCTTTTCCCATCACCACCTTAATCATGAGATTTGCTTTTGACGTTGTTATATCACCTCAAATGCTGTGGTTTAGTATAGCTCTTCCCTTTTATATTGTTTTCACACATCGTGAAAATCTTGCAAAGATATTTCGGGGAGATAATAAAAAGGATTTCTAATGCTTCATGTCGTTGCCGGTATTATAGAGCTGGATAATTATATTCTTTTGTGTCAGCGTCATTGTGATTCTCTTCGCTTTCCCTTAAAATGGGAATTTCCCGGAGGAAAAGTAGAAAAAGGGGAAAGCCCCGAAAATGCCATCAAACGGGAACTGAATGAAGAGCTGGGAATCACTGTGGAGGCTCTTGAAAAAATCGACGCTTATTCTTTTAGCTACCCAAATGAAAAAGCATTCTATCTTCATTTCTTTAAGATTAACGAATATAGTAACACAATCCAAAACCTACAATTTGAAGCCATGTCGTGGGTCCATCCCGAAGAGATATTAAACTATGATATGCTGAAAGGCGATCTGCCACTTGTGAAACGAGAGTACGAGA
>CAYTLV010000042.1:3207-10562 GCA_964438445.1 uncultured bacterium
TCACGTCTTAATTGATAGGTTTTAATTTTCCCTTAAAGAAACGGATCAAGCGAACACCGATACTACTACGCGGGTGATCCGGTGTAAATTCTATGCGACGAATAATTCCATTCCTGCCTTCAAGGTTTTTCAATTTATCACTGATCTCACTTGAAGTATTTCCACCACTTTCAATAATCGACATCAAGAGATTCATGCTTTCATAGCCATAAATATGAATGCGATTGGGCTGCTTATCCGTTTTTTGAGTAAAATATTTTGAGAAGCGACGCAATTCAATATCTTTTGAATTCCAATAGTAATCACTTGCTATGATCATGCTATCAATATTTGATTTATATCGATTCAAGAGATTGGTTTGGTACCAATTACCATCTCCAAGTAAATAGGCAGGGAAGCGGTTCTTTGCCCATTGAGGTGCTATATATTGAATATGGTTTTGTGGCACAGGTAAATATACTGCTTCGATCCCATAATTTTCATAGGGGAAAATATAAGGAAAAAGTATTGTGTCAATTTCCGAAAGCAGCCACAAAGCGTCAATAGAATCCATTTTAGCTAATTCTATTTTAAGCGAATCGACCAGTTCATAGTTAACATATGGCTCCAATACTACGGTATCAATAGCCAAGTGAGCAAAGAAATAATCGCCAATAAAAGCCGGGGTAATTTGAATGGTATCCAATTCCGTCAAAAGGTAAGTTATTTCCATTTTCCACGGATCGTTTTCTTGTTCATCCAGAAGGATACAAATACTATCAGTAATGACTGTATTATATTTTTCTTCGAGTGAAATCTCGGACGACAGCCAATTTTTAGCGTGGACTTTTAGGCGCGAAAATAAAGTGTCTGTCGGTACCCGTGAACTATCAAACCAATTGCCAAAAAGTAATACTTCATAAATGGTATCATCATGAGGCCACAGCTCTTCAAGAATAAATGTCGTATCGGGAGGAGGAAGCGTGTCCTCGATCGTGGCGGCATAAAGTGAATCTATAAGCAAACTATCAAAGCTGAGGGAATCAATAAAGATACTGTCAAGAATGGCGGTCTCCAAACTGTCGACCTCTAAGCTGGTAGTATCCATCTTAAAATATCCGCTATCACGAGCTTCGTAAAAACCATCTAAATAATTAAAATAAGGCGGTAAATATTCCGCATCGTCTTTAAGTTCGGATAACTTATCATTGATATTCATAGGAGTTCCGTTATACCAAACGTTATAAACAACTTCTCCTCCATTTTTTTCTACACTTTTCATAAATGCATTCGAAATATCAATGCCATAGGAAGTACTGGGTGCAACAACTGCAAAGCGCCGATATCCAAGTGTGTCGGTAGCATAATCAGCCAAGGTCATTGCGCGTTGCTGTTGTTCAGGGTTCAACTGAAAAATTGAAGCGCCCATATCAATAAGATTATCCGCTGTCGCTGTCGGAGCAATCAGGGGAACACCAGCGTATTCACAAAGCGGAGCCATTGAAACAGCCATTTCACTTGTCAGTGGTCCAATAACGGCTGAAATATTTTGCATATCTAAAAGTTGTTTTAGATTACTTAGTCCGCTACGTACATTACTTTCAGTATCAACAATAATAATATTAACACGTTTTTTACACTTATTACGATAAGATTCAAAAGCATACTTAATACCTTCGAGCAATTGATTACCCGTATCTGAATAGCGACCCGTTAAAGGAAGAACGACTGCGATGTTGACCTCAGGTTCTTCATTGCCCTTGCTTTTGTTCAGATATTTGTTCAGTTCTTTATATTTGTCAGCATATTCTTTTGTAACCAAATCCAATTTAACGTCTTGTAGAAGTTGCCCTGCGCTATTGTAATCACCAAGAATAATATTCCGCTCTGCCCAGATCAATTTTAAATAGGTCAGTGACTCTTCGCCCACGACCAATGACGACAACATTTCAAGATCGGAAGGCTCCAGATAATAGCGGGAAATATCTCTGGTAAAGTCCATGACATCTTTTTTAAGTTCATCATCTTGAGAAATGGACAAAACTCGAATTGCCGATAACATTGCCGGAAAATATTGCTGTTTCATTGCCAAACCTTTACCGCGCTCAAACATCACATCAGCGAGATAGCGACTGTCCTTAAAAGTTCTCTCAAAAAGTCGACTGTCATTAACAACCTGGTCATAATTTCCCAGCTCAAAATCACATTTCACGATCATAAAAAGAGAGAGGGCGGCGAACACATTTTCATCCAGAGGTTTTGAATCATAAGCAATGCGAAATGTTTCCAGTGCTTTTTCATACGCACCACGCTGAAATTGCTGGACACCCTGATCTACTTCGGCTCGGGTCGCAGCAAAAGCAAAACCAGAGCCTATGATCAGAAAGAATAAACAAAGATGTCTGAAAACTGTGCGTTTACTTTTTATAGTTCAGTCCCAATTTTTTAATGTACTCCAGTTTGTCATAAGCCGTCAGATTAAACTGCACGGGGGTCACTGAAATATAGTTGTTTTTTATTGCAGTATCATCAATTGTTTCAGCTTCTTTTTTCTCACGCTTCTTGCCTGTCATCCAGTAGTAGGTACGTCCTTTGGGGTCAATACGCTTATCGAAATTTTCTTGCCAATGTGCCATTCCTTGTTCGGTGATCATTACATCTTTTATATCTTCTACCGCTTTTACATTGGGAATATTTACATTGAGAAGAACACCTTTTGGCAACCCTTTTTCAATTACCGTCTTAACCAAGTCGCGTACGAAGGGCAGGACGGGTTCCCAGTTAGGATTGGTGTAAGTATCCAAACTAAATGCTACAGCCGGAATACCATTGAACACGGCTTCGGCTGCTCCGCCGACGGTTCCGGAATAAATAACATTTAATCCTGTATTGCATCCGAGGTTAATTCCGGAAAGCACTAGATCGGGGACTTCGTGCATCACTTCGCTAAGTGCAAGTTTTACGCAATCTGCCGGTGTGCCATTCAATGCTGTCCCTTCAAATGTACCGGTATCTACCTCTTTTGCGGGCAAGGGTTTATCTAAAGTCAATGCATGGGAAACTGCCGAACGTTCTCCGTCCGGAGCAACGACAGTGATCTCACCGAGTCCTTGTATTGCTTCATAAAGTTTTTGTATTCCCGGAGCAAATATACCGTCATCATTTACTAAAAGAATTTTCACTGGGTCTCCAGTCTTTTTGTCAAAATCAAGGCATCCGCCTGATCGTATTCATAATATTTCGGACGTCTGCCGACTTCCACAAAACCGTTCTTTTTGTAGAAGGCCTGCGCGGACATGTTATGCTCGTTTACTTCGAGAATCATACTCTTTAAATTGTTTTTACGAGCAAATCTTATCATTTTATCCAGTAATTTTTGCGCGATACCTTGTTGCCTGTTCGCTTCTTTCACTGCAATATTATTAATATGCACTTCGTCTTCGATCTTCCAAAAACAAACATAAGCACAAAGCTCATCTTTGTTCAACGCCACCCAGTTGTAAGAGACCTTTGAATAAAGATCAAAATAAAAATGGATCTCTGCCCAAGGTTCATTAAAACTTGCTCGTTCAATCTTCATGACCTCGGCGACATCATTCGCATTCATATCGCGAATTTTGATCATCAAGCTCCCGGATTCCATTCTTTTGGTTTATAGTCCATACCATATTCTATTACCAGACTATCATAATCTGTGTCGGCCGTATTATCCATGTGGCAAATATAATAATTCCCTATCATTGAAGGTAGAATTGAACGATCAAGAACAGGGATATCGCTAATTTCTTTAAGGGCGTCATTACAAACGATCATACCACATTGCGGATACCATTCTTTTATATTGTGGATCTGTCCATAACGGATCTGGATCCTATCAATATCTGTTTTAAACTGAGCTGTGTAAATATAATCTTTGTGTGAACGAATAACCCATAAAGGATCTAGTGCACGGTCAACGTCATCCACCGTTCCCGTTATGAAAGCTTTCATGGTATTGACGCCGGCAAGCGGAATCTTATGGGGATATACTAATCCCTTGGCAAAGCTCATACCAATGCGCAATCCGGTAAATGAACCAGGTCCGGCGGAAACGATCACAGCGCTTAGTTTTTGTATCCGGATCTTTTGTTCTTCGAAAAGCTGATTTACAAGTCCAACCAATTTTTCAGCGTGAACCCGTGGTTCTTCAATATAAACTTCTGCAATACATTCACCATTATCGTGTAAAGAGGCTCCGCAGACAAGGGATGATGTTTCCAGTGCTAAAATCATTTATAACTCCATGCTCCGTGGAGAGCGAATTTCTATTTCTCGTGTATTGTCATCTACATAATTTATGTGCAATTCAATACTGTCTTTCGGAATATGCTTAGCGATCTGCTCCGGCCATTCGATTAATACAACACCGTCTTTTTCAAGATACTCTTCAAAACCCAACATAATGATCTCATCGGGATGCTTGATGCGATAGCAATCAAAATGAAAGATAGGCATATCTCCGACATACTCGTTAATGAGAGTAAATGTTGGTGATGTTGCCGTTTGATCAGCGTTGAGATATTCACATACCCCTTTAGTAAAGGTCGTCTTCCCAGCCGCAAGATCACCGTATAGGGTAATCAGATCGTTTGGTTTCAATTGCGCTGCTAAACGCTTGCCAAAATCAATCGTAGCTTCGGGTGAAGATGTTTGTATGTGATATATATTCTTTTTCATCGTTTTGGACTCAACTTAGCAACCGGAAGCAGCATTTCATCCATGGAGATACCACCATGTTGAAAAGTCCCGGGATACTGTTTTTCATATTTTTTCATATTATTGGGATAAAGAAAGAAATAATCATCTTTGGCAAAAATATAAGTACCGATCAGTTGCGTCTGGGGCAAACGATAGCGGGCCGTATCTTTAACATATAAAGCTGTTTTACCGGAGACCACTAAATTTCTTCCGGTTTTATAGCGAATACTATTTGTTGTATCTCGGTCCGCTTTTACAACAGCGCCTTTATTTACACGCAGACTTCCATGGTCAGATGTGATCACGACTTCAAAACCCGCGTCTCCGGCCGCCTCAATAATACGGCGTAAATAAGATCCTTCCATCCAGTTTCGAACAACATTACGATAGCCCGATTCATCGGGCACGATCTCCAGCAAAACATCTGATACGGAACGTTTATGGGCTAAAATATCTACAAAATTTGCCACCAGTACAATGAAATCGTTATTCTTGATATCTGAAAAACGGTTTGCAAGATTATCACCAAACTTTGAGTCTGATACTTTATGATATGAAAAACCGTTCTTTAAATATATGCCGGCTTTTTTAAGGTAATCTCCTACCAATTTGTCTTCATAACGATTCATGCTTTCTTCGCTATCGGGATTTGCATAAAGGTCAGGATATTTAACATTTATTGCATCTGGATACATTCCTGCGAAAATGGCATTTCGACTATAAGGCGTTGCTGTCGGTAAAATACTAATATGAGATTGAAGTTCAATATCGAATTGATTATAGAAAAGCGGAGCGACGGCCAACCAATGGTCGTAACGCAAACAATCTATTAGAACAAAAAGTGTCTTCTTTTTCTTTTTCAGCAAGGGTGCCACATAACTATCAAGCACCTGAGGAGACAGAGGAATATCCGGTTGGTGTTGAACCCAATCGATATAATTATCCGTTACCAATCGCTGAAATTCTTTATTTGCCGTTTCGCGCAATTCGTTTAAGAAATGTTCAAGATCATATTGGGTGTTCTTGGCAAATTCGATTTGCCAATAAGCCAGGCGATCATGAATAGTTGTCCAGCGCTTTAATGATTTGATCCCATCAAAAAGCTCCATCGTGACCCGTCGATAAAAGACCATGAATTCTTTTGCCCGAACTTCGCGTGAAATATCGGCTGAATCCAGATTCTTTTTTAAACTGAGTAAAACCTGTGAAGGGTTTATGGGTTTTGTAAGATAGTCCGAAATTTCTTTTCCGATAGCATCTTCCATCAGAGATTCTTCTTCGTTTTTCGTAATCATCACCACAGGCATACCGGGTCGCAGTTCTCGGATCTTTTCCAGTACGGCAAGACCATCCAAACCATCCATCATTTCATCCAGCAAGGCTGCAGCAATATATTCGTGTTTAATGATCTCCAATGCATCTACTCCGTTGGTCGCCGTTTTAACCTCATAACCCTTTTGTTCAAGGAACATGATATGCGGACGCAGCAGTTGAATCTCGTCATCTACCCATAAAATCGTGTGTTTGCTCGTATTCTCATTCATCTAAATAATTTACTCCCAAATTTAAGTGATACAAAGTGATTTGCGCAGGACCACCCTATTTATTGCAGGCAATATATATTGTTCCTAAATATCTCCCACAAAGACATAAAACAACATAAAGTCCAAAAAAAAACTAAATCTATCCACTGATTACACAGATTAACTCAGATTAAGCTCAATTTGGATTAAATCTGTGTGTCTCTGCGAAATTTGTGGACCGTATTTCTTTTTTATTTCTCATTTAGTTATCAATTGTTTAATCCTTTGTCAATTGAATAATATTTAATATTTTATATCAAAATCATACATTAAAGCGGAAAACAAAATGAGCCGATTATCAAACCCGCCCGTTTTTCAGGGCTCGCTTAAAAGCAAATCGTATTTTGAAGGTTGGTATATCAAATGCCTAAGCGATGATCTTTCCACATCTATTGCATTTATTCCGGGAATATCTCTGGGCAAAGACAAACATGCTTTTATACAGATCAACACATCCGGACATGCTACCGAATATTTAAATTTTCCCCTTGAAGATTTCCATTTTGAGAAAGACCATTTTGCCGTTGCTATCGACGATAATTATTTCTCTGACCGAGGTGTACATCTTTGTGTCGACCGACCTGGCATGTCACTCCATGGAGATCTGGTTTTTGAGAATGTTCATCCTTTTCCCTCACACTTCATGGCTCCCGGGATCATGGGTTGGGTTACTTATGTACCTTTTATGGAATGCTACCATGGCGTGGTTTCCATGCGTCACCGTGTTCTTGGTACACTGACCTTGAATGGTAAGGAATATGGTTTTGAGAACGGTATTGGTTATATTGAGAAGGACTGGGGTCGTTCTTTCCCACAGTCATGGATATGGATGCAAGCCAATCCCTTCCAAGATTCCGATGCTTCATTTATGCTGTCTGTAGCAAAGATTCCCTGGATGGGTATGTACTTCACCGGCCTAATCGGCTTCCTGAATATTGATGATAAAGTATATCGTTTTGCCACTTATCTCGGTGACAGAATTTCAATGTTAGAGCAACATGATTGGGGTGTGGATATCTTGATCAAAAATCACAAATATCATCTCAGAGTCCATGC
>CAYTLV010000043.1:0-10506 GCA_964438445.1 uncultured bacterium
ATATCGCGAGGATCGTAAATATTTCTCGTATCAATAAAAATAGGTGATCTCAAGAGTTTCTTAACTCGTTTCAAATCTAAAGAACGGAATTCATTCCACTCGGTCATAAGAATCATGGCGTCCGCACCTTCAATGGCATCGTAAGCATTTTTCTTGTAATCCAGGTCAGGGAATTCGCGTTTAAAATCATCAGCTGCAACCGGGTCATAGACTTGAAGTTTGGCGCCTTCTTTTTTCAATAAGGGAATAACCACTTTCGTGGGGGAGAAGCGTGTATCATCCGTTTCGGGTTTGAATGCCAGTCCAAGGATCGCAATGGTCTTACCTTTAAGGTCCGGCATCACGGATTTTAACTTTGTGACGACACCTTCTTTTTGAAATTCATTGGCTTCTATTGTAGCTTCAACAACACGACTTTTAACACCATGTTCTTTAAATATCTCAACAAGTGCCATCGTATCTTTAGGGAAACATGATCCACCGAAACCGGGTCCTGCATGCAGGAATTTCGGAGATATACGACCGTCAAGTCCCATTGCTTTCGCAACTTCACTTACATCGCCACCAACTATATCGCAAAGATTGGCCATTTCATTGATAAAAGTGATCTTAACAGCAAGAAAAGCATTAGAAGCATATTTTATCAATTCCGCACTTTCGATATTTGTTTCAACATAGGGAACACCGCGAATGATAAGTGCGTGATAAACATCCTTCATGATAGCTTGAGCTTTTTCACTGCGTGATCCAACTACAACACGATCGGGATTTAAAAAATCACCGACTGCGGAACCTTCGCGAAGAAATTCAGGATTTGAAACCACATCGTAACATTCTTTTCCACCTGAATTTTCTTTGATAAGTTCAATGGTTTTCTTGCCTGTTCCAACCGGAACGGTAGATTTATTTATAAAGACCTTATAGCCATTTAAATTATTTGCAAATGAAGTCGCAACGGTCCAAACGGCCCTAAGATCAGCTTCGCCGCCTTCACCCGGAGGTGTACCAACGGCGGAAAAGATAACTTTAGAGTCCTGGATAGCTTGGTTAATATTGGTTGTAAAACTTAGGCGTCCTGCACGGACATTACGCTGTACAACTTCAAGTAGGCCTGGCTCATAAATGGGAATGCCACCTTCTTGAAGGATTTTGATTTTGGATTCATCAATATCAACACCGATCACGGAATTACCAAAATCCGCCAAACCGGCTGCTGTGACCAAGCCGACATATCCTGTACCAACTATACAGATCTTTTTCATTCTTCCTCCGTGGTCCCGTCTGTCTTGGGACGGATAATATTTACATAAGTGCCTGCGTTAACAAGCGCGAATAGTTCAATAACATCTTTATTGCTCATACGGATACACCCTTTAGATTGAGGTGTTCCCAATAATCCTTCTTCATGCGTGCCGTGAATATAAACAAAACGCCAGTAAGATGTGCGATTAATTTCTTCAAGGCCCTTTAGCCAGATAATACGAGTGGTGACCGGATCAATATCAATATTTGTCGTGTCTGTGAAGATCGTTGCGATCTCACCGGTCGGACGTCGATCATAAAAACACATGCCTTCGGGTGCAGTATCACCATATTTGCTATCGATGACATGAATGCCCCAAGGAGTCTGATTACTTCCTCTTTCGGCACCGTAACCATATTCTGATGCCGAGATAACATAATCTTTTAAAATTGTCAATCCATCTTTTACAGAAACGAGAAAAAGTTTATTGTCATTTCCGTCAATGAGGATAAGGGTATCCAATTCGGTGACGCCTGTCACAATTTTGATCTCTTTAACAGCAGATACCAAGCGTTCAACATTTGGTTTATACACATTTTCAGTTTCCATTGTTGAGGCTTCGGTTTTAAGCTCTTCTGTATTTATTTTGCAAGATATAAATGTGAATAAAACCAGCAAAGATACTGAAAGAGAAACAAGGTGTCTAAAAATTGTATTTTGTTTCATTTGTGTGCTATCATTTATATTAGTACAGCCGGGGAGACTCGAACTCCCACACCCTGAGGGCGCTAGATCCTAAATCTAGTGCGTCTGCCAATTCCGCCACGGCTGCATTATTGACTGGCGAATATAGGGAAAGGAGGCAGGAAATCCAATAGGAAATCAATAATCATTTTCAGCTGTTTTCCCTTGAAGGATTATTACGCCCGAAGAGGTTCCGATTCGGGTTGCTCCGGCGTCTATCATTGCCTTGGCATCTTGGTAAGAACGAACTCCGCCGGAAGCCTTGACCTCAAGCTCATCACCGACAGTTTCTTTCATTAGTTTTACGTCTTCAAGCGTGGCGCCGCCTGTCGAAAAACCGGTGGATGTCTTGACAAAATTAGCACCGGCAGATTTTGCGAGTTCACACGCTGTAACTTTTTCTTTATCTGTGAGTAGACAAGTTTCAATAATGACCTTTACGGTATTTCCTTCGGCAGAGCTTATAACGGCTTTGATATCCGATTCAACTAAAGCTGTATCATTATCTTTCAGTGCGCCAATATTAATGACCATATCAATTTCATCAGCACCGTCTTCAACGGCCATCAAGGTTTCCGCGGATTTTATGGAGGGTATTGAGGCTCCCAACGGGAATCCGATAACAGAGGCAAGTTTCACTTCTGTTCCTTCAAGAAGTCCGGCACAATAGGCTACGTTGCACGGATTGACGCAGACAGCGGCAAATCCGTTATCAATGGCTTCTTTACATAGCTTCTCTAGATCTGCTTTTGTTGCCTGCGGTTTAAGCAGAGTATGATCGATGTATTTTGCTAAGTTCATATTTTACCTCATCAATTGTTTTATTTCGTTCAAAAATTTATCACCGAGTTCGTTGGCTACATCTGCCGTAGGTGCTTCACTATATACGCGCAATATCGGTTCGGTATTTGATTTGCGCATGTGAACCCATTTATCGGCCCAAGTGATCTTCAATCCGTCAACGGTATTGCAATTTTCATTGACAAATTTTATTTTTAGTTTTTCTAAAATTGAGTCAGGATCGTTCGACCCTATGTCAATTTTCTTTTTACTCATTTTGTATTGCGGGAAGTCAGCATATTTTTCACTCATAGGACGTTCATCCGAAGCTAAAAAATTCAAAACCATGGCTGTACCAACAAGTGAATCACGCCCAAGGTGAGAGTCGGGAGAGATGATCCCGCCGTTGCCTTCACCTCCGATAACCGCATCGACTTCTTTCATTTTTTTTGCCACATTGATCTCGCCGATAGCGGTACGCAGACATTCTGCACCGTATTTTTCGGCAATATTTGTGACGGCTAAAGTCGTTGACAGGTTGGTGACCACTTTAGGGTCAGGAAGTGGGCATTGCGACAGGACGGTTTCAACCGCCATCACAAGCGTGTATTCTTCAGATAGATAATTACCTTTTTCATCGCAGACTGCTAGACGGTCCGCATCGGGATCCACAGCCAGTCCAAGATCGGCGTTATGGATCTTGACCGCTTCAAGTAGATCAACCAGATTCTCGGGCAGAGGTTCTGGTATATGCGGAAAATATCCGTCCGGGACACAATTGACTTCAATGACATCACATCCCAATGCTTTCAACATAGCCGGGAGAGCCAAAGAACCACCGCCATTGACGGCATCGATCACGACCTTGAATTTGCGTTTTCGGATGGCATCAATATTGAGATAGGGGATATCAAGCACATTTTCAACATGCATGAGGATCGCATCCTCTTTTTGAGAATACTCGCCAAATTCGCCGGAAGGCTTGAAGGTATATTCGCCGGCTTTTTTATTATCCAAAACGGTTTTAACCTGATCTGCATCGAGAAATAGTCCGGTTTTATCAATAAATTTTATACCATTCCATGGAAATGGATTGTGAGAAGCTGTAATGGCAATGCCGCCCTGCGCTTCCATGAGTTCAGTTAAAAGCTGGACGGTCGGCGTGGGGACGATGCCAATATCAATAACATTAAATCCCATCCATTGTAAAGTGCGGGCAAAGATATTAGAAATGGCTTTACCGGAAACACGTGAATCACGTCCCAATATGATCGTGCCTTTTCCTGCAAATTTACCAAAGGCAGATGCATATTCTACGACCTCTTTGGGTGTCATACTATCCCCAATGGTCGCGCGTATTCCTGATATTGATTCTATGAGCATTTTAACTCCTGATTAGTTCATGATTTTCACATCGTAAAAGATAGATAAAATTGCTGTGTATTGGAAGAAAAAAGGGATATAAAAACCAAGAAGTACAAATGAGAAATAGCGACTAGTAGATGTTAAATAAATCGAATGGGTCTATTTCTCAAGATAGTATTAAATCATATTGGCGGTGTCGAAGAAATAATTCTAGAATAGAGTAGTTTCCGATATCTATATGTGTATATTAAAGATAGGAGAAAAACATTAACAAAAAGTTAGTTTTATTATAATCAAATGTATTTTATCTCTAAATATTAGCAGTAGGTTAAGACTTATGAAAAACGGACTAAAAAAACTCGTGTGCATGATGTGTGTTTTAATGATGTTTCCCCATTTTAATTTTGCCGATGAAACAAAGATTAAGGCATATAAGACCCCACCCAATAATATGCAAGTTGTCACTAATAGAACTGAGATTGAACATACCGAAGACCAAATTTCCAACGCAAATGAAACAATATTAACGTCATCTGTCGACGAACCGGCCAGAACCTCTATTCCATTCACTGAAAATTTCAATGGCCCCTGGACCGGAGGGGCCCCGACTAATTGGGGTAAAGAATTCGTTAGCGGTACGACGAATTGGGTACAATATAATGGATGCTTATATTATGATGAAGAGTCTGGAACCGGGGGTCCAGGTTCCAGTCCGGCTGGTGGATATAATGCTCTTTTTTATCAGGAAGACTATTCTGAGCCGGAAACTAGACTTATGACACCTATATTTGATTTTGGTGCTAAAACGGCCAATGCGAAGCTTAAATTTTATCATGCTCAAAAAGAATGGGGTGGTGATCAGGACTCACTCTATATCTATTATCGCATACCGGTATGGGATTCTAATGCAGGTGTATATACCGGTATCTGGATATTATTGGAATCATACACAGAAGATATACCGGACTGGATTCAATCCACAATTGATCTTCCCTCACCGGGTAGTTGATACCAGATAGCTTTTAAGGGATATGCTTATTATGGCTTTGGTGTAGGACTGGATCAGGTAGAGATTACCGCAAGCGAAACCGCTTTGCCGATCGAGCTGGCACTGTTTACAGCACGGATTGAGGGACGATCGGTGATTCTTGAATGGGCAACAGAAAGTGAAACTGAAAATGTAGGCTATATTCTTGAAAAGCAGACAAACAATTCAGGTACTTGGGTAAAGCTTGCCGATTATCAATCTCATGAAGCATTGCGTGGTCAAGGAACGACAACCAGCCCTTCAGAATACATGTTTATAGATGTAGAGGTTGAAGCAGGTGAAAGTTATTTTTATTGTCTTAGCGATGTATCTGAGAATGGCGATATTATTGCTCATCCTTCGATAGATATCACCATGAATGATATTAGTAAAACCGGAATAGAAAAAATCTATCCCAATCCCTTTAACCCTCAGACCTATATTGCCTATAGTTTGCAGGAAGATTCGGACGTCAAGATCCGAGTAGTTGATATCTTTGGACGGATCGTTAAAACTCTGCAAAATGGTGATCAAACTTCAGGATCTTATCATGTTTATTGGAATGGCAGCAACGACAGAAATACACAAGCTCCTTCAGGTATGTATTTTATACGCATGCAGACAGATAACACGAACGAAATACAAAAAGTTGTGTTGATGAAATAATAAAGACCTTACACCTTACACCCTACATCTTACATCCCTAAACCTCTTCCTCTTCCTTGACAATTCCCACAATAAGACCTATTATTAATTAATAATCAAAAAAATGAACAAGAAGGGAATACTATGCAAGACATTTTAAAGAAAGTACTTGAGACCGTTGTTCTATACGGACCAAAGTTACTGGGCGCTATTGCTGTTCTCATTATTGGCGGATGGCTTATAAAAGCCATTAATAAAGCTGTTGGCAAAGGTTTAGAAAAGAGCAAAGTAGATTCTGCACTAGAACCCTTCCTTAAAGGGATCGTCAGTATCTTATTAAAAGTATTGCTCTTTATTTCCGTACTGACGATGGTCGGGATTGAAATGATGTCATTTACCGCTTTGATCGCTGCCGCCGGTTTGGCTGTTGGTATGGCTTTATCGGGTACCTTGCAGAATTTTGCAGGTGGAGCGATGATCCTGATCTTCAAACCCTTTCGCGTGGGTGATTTTATTGATGCGCAAGGTTATATGGGGACGGTTTCTGAGATCCAGATCTTTAATACTTACCTTAAAACCGTTGACAATAAAACGATCATTATTCCCAATGGCGGCTTATCAACGAGTTCTATGACCAATTTTTCCACCGAACCAAATCGCCGTGTGGACTGGAAATTCGGTATTGGTTACGGAGATAGTGCCGACAAAGCGAAAGAGGTCATCAAAGGTCTATGCGATGCTGATGAACGCATCTTAAAAGATCCTGAAGTCTTTATTGCTATCTCGGAATTGGGTGATAGTTCGGTAAACTTTGCCGTTCGTGCCTGGGTAAATGCTGCCGACTATTGGGGCGTTTTTTTTGAAATGAACGAAAAAGTATACAAGACCTTTGAAAAAGAAGGATTGAATATACCGTTTCCTCAAATGGATGTCCACGTACATAACTAGTAAAGACCTCATACACTTGTCCAGCGTAGCTTTAGCGAAGTTGGAAAGGCACAAAATACACAAAGCCACTAAGAAGAGATAATAAGGCTTTTGGAAATACAACATAAACTGTCATCCTGATCCGCCAGCTGGCGGAGAAGGATTTATTCATGTCACAGAACCTTGATTAGTGAGCTTGTAGGGGACGGTCGAGACCGTCCCAATGCCAATTTATGGTTCAATACAAAAAACCTTGGAGAAATAAATATGAACTTTAAAGAACTGATCAAAAAGTGGTACATTCCTCCAATCAAACAATATGCCGATTTCAAGAGCAGAACAGGTAAAAAAGCCTATTGGATGTTCATATTGTTCAATTTTATTTTCGCTTGGGTAGCTTTCGGATTTGACAATATCTTTGGAACACATAATTTCGGCTTTTGGGGAATGACTAATGGTTCTTTTAATAATTTTTATTCTCTCATTCTTCTGGTCCCCAGCCTAGCCATTTCTTTCCGGCGTTTACATGATGTCGGTGAAGAAGGATCAAAACTACTTTACATATTTATTCCAATTATCGGGTGGATCTGGCTTATAAAGCTTTTGATCAAAGAGGGTGATGTTCGGGAAAATAAATTCGGACCGGTTCCATCTGAAGATCCGGCTGATCCGGTCAAAGGTAAACACCCTTATAAGCCAAATGAAGGTCAATCTGAAGAAAAATTTGACGTTTCAGTTATAAGAAAACAAGCCGAAGGAAGCATTGCAAAAAAAGAAAAATCCAAAAAGAAAAAGAGTGAACCGAAAGCCCAAAAAGTTAAGTGGGGCAGAGATAGAGGTGCCGTTGATTTTCGTACACCGCCCAATAAGGATGGAAGCCGTAAATCGTGAAGACCTCACACGAAGGCACAAAGAAAACAAAGGCACGAAGAAGATAATATAAGGCTTTTTGAAAACACATAAAAAAACTGTCATCTCGACCGAAGCGGAGAGATCTATTCATGTCACGGGATGAATTGAAAAGTTGAAGATCGAGAATTGCGGAAGAGTAAGACATCACACAAAGGCACGAAGTACACAAAGCCACTAAGAAGAGATAATAAGGCTTTTTGAAAACACATAAAAAAACTGTCATCTCGACCGAAGCGGAGAGATCTATTCATGTTGCAGAACTTTGATAAACGAGATTGTAGGGGACGGGCTGGACCGTCCCGTGGATCTATTCATGTCACAGAAAGTAATAAAAAAACTGATGTAAAGACGCGATGCTTCGCGTCTTTTTTCATACTCCGAACTCCCGTACTCCACACCCCGAAACCTCTTGTATATTTCTATGATTTCCCCTAAAATTACTTATTAAAGTATTAAACAATGGAGAATATCATGTCCGAACAACAACCGCCTGTCGTAAGATTGGAAAAATCCATGTTAGCGGCTTACTTACTTTTACTATTCTTGGGCCAATTGGGCTTACATCGTTTCTATCTGAATAAACCGGGAAGCGCTGTTGCGCAATTATTGCTTGCCGTTGTTGGTTGGGCCACCTCTTGGCTTGGCGTAGGTTATTTCTTACTGGGTATCTTGGGTGTTTGGTTATTTATTGACCTGTTCTTGACCGCCGGCATGGTAAGGGATGCGAATGGATGATAGGGGACGAGGAAAGACCTCACACAAAGGCGCAAAGAAGACGAAGGCACAAAGAAGAGAGTATAAGGCTTTTTGAAATGTAATAAAAACTGTCATCCTGAACGCAGTGCCGTGCCCGCCGAAGCTTGCAAAGCGAAGGCTGGGAGAGATCTATTCATGTCACGGGATGAATTGAATAGTTGAAGATCGAGAATTGCGGAAGAGTAAGACCTCACACTAAGGCGCAAAGAAGACAAAGTCACAAAGAAGAGATAATAAGGATGGGCGAAGAGGGGAAGAGGCGAAAAGGCGAAATTGAGTAACGAGTGACGCGTAACGAAAAAGTATGTGTCATCTTGAGCGGAGTCCCGATATGTATCGGGACGCAGTCGAAAGATCTATTCATGTCACGGAATATTGATTAACGCACGTGTAGGGAATAGGCACTTGTCGGGCGAAGCTCGCAGAGCGTAGACTGATGCCTGTTCCGTTGCGTGGCAAACCACAGAACTTTGACAAACGCCCATGTAAGGAATTGTCAAAAACATTCTGGTTGAAACGTTGAAGCGTTAAAATGTTGGAAACGTAAAACGTGAGACGAAAGGTTTTTTAAGAAACAACAGGAATTGTCATACTGAACATAATGAAGGAAATATATTAATGTAGAATCTTGAAATGTATTCGTTATTGCTTGGTGAAAATGTTCAATATGAACTAATATATAATAAATATATTTTAGTTGATTTAATTTAAGGAAATAAAATGAGGAAACTGGATATACCTAAGATTTTTAAGAGTGAAGCTGAAAATATTATTAAAACAAGGGAAAAAGCTATTTCAATTCATGGAACTGGAGATATTAAAGCTGCTGGAAACGAAGTAGAAATAGAAGTAAGAAAATTCTTTAAAAGAATGTTACCTAAAAATACTTATGTTACAAATGGGCATATTATAGATAAAGAAGGAAATATTAGTCCACAACTCGATGTTATTATTGCAGATAATTCAAATATTCCATCTTTAATGACAACAAAAGACGAAACAGAATATATTCCTATTGAATCGGTTTATGCTATAGGGGAAATAAAATCAACATATTATAAGTCAAATAAGTATTTTCAAGAATTCTCAAATACTATTTCTTTAATTAAAGATAAAATGCACTATGAAGAAATAAAAAACACAGCATATATGGGGAAAATTGGTAATAATACTACGATGAGAGATATATATTTAGGAAGTAGGAATAAATATCTAAATAAACTTTACACTTTTATAATTTTTATTGATAAGGGAGATTTTAATATAAGTGACCTATCTGATTTTTATTCAAAAACCAAGATAAATATTATACCTAATTGCTCAATTATCCTTAACGAAGGTGCATTAGTTTATATTAGTATCAAAAACACAATAATTCATGAAAGATACCCAGATCAAAAAGAAAATGATCATGATTATGAATGGAATTTAGTGCCTTTTTCAATTGACCAGGATAATAGTGGATCTATAGAAGGAAATCATTTAAGTTTTCTTTATTATACTTTAATAAATCATATATCAAATTCGTTTCTTGAAAGACCTGATTTTTCACAGTATAATGCAAAAATGATGATAGTAAGAAAAACAAAATGTAAGAAATTATAGTTTAATTGGAGTTATAATGCAAATTATGAAAATTACGGAAAGAATTGATTATTTAATCGAATTAGCAGATAAAGCACTTGCAACTGAACATACAAACAAATATGGCGATAAATTCATTTCTGAAGAAGTATTTAATGAGTTTCGGTCATCTTCATTATCTTTTATAAAAAATGTTTATGGAATGGACCATCCGTATTTTAATGAATTTGAAAGAGATACAAAAAATCCAGATTCTTATGAAACAAGACAAGGTAAAGGAATTCTTAAAGCAATAAAACAAGAAATTGATGATGGATGGATATACAGATTTAAAGGGTTAGTTTCTGCAGAAATATTTTCAGATTTTCTTGAAATGGCTGAGTATTTACTGAATGAGAATTATAAAGATTCTGCAGCAGTGATGATAGGTAGTGTTTTAGAAGAACATCTACGACAATTATGTATTAAAAATGAAATCACTATAACTAAAATAAAAGATTCAAAAGAAGTGACTTTGAAAGTA
>CAYTLV010000044.1:0-10473 GCA_964438445.1 uncultured bacterium
AATCTCTGTATTATCCTAACATTCAATTATTTATAGCGTTTTCAGCCTCATATTTTACCATTAAGCCATAATTTATGATTAACGGGAGGATCGTGACAGTAAATTATACATAAAAAAACTCAAACAGCTTTTAAGTTATCATCATCATTTTGTCTTAATTATCCATTAAACAGAAAAGATCCCTTCATGGTTTTCACTTGTGTTAAAAAGTGTATTTCAGTATATTGTTAATGTATTTTTTATTTAACAAACATGTTTTATTGAATATATTATGTTTATATTTTTGACAGCAAATAAAAATATTTTAAGTTTTTTAAAACGAAAACATATGATCATTCAAAGTTTAATAAAATATTTAATATTAACTGCATGCCTATAAACAAAGAGCTGTTTTGAACAATAAAATATGATAGGTAGGAGACTAATATTAATGGGAAGAAACAAATTAAAAAGCAAAATATCTTAGATCAAAATTCTGGTAATAATAAATCAGTTAGCATATACTTTGGACTTACCATTTTGGTTTCAATAATTTTATTCATTAATTTTCTCAACCTTCCTGATATTACTAACAGATTCATGAAATATAATGCCACTTGGATTTTTACTTTCCAGATCATCCTCTATATTTTTTTAATGGCCCTATTCGTTTATTTGGGATTTTGCTACCTAAAAGGGAAGGAACATAATAAACATTTAAAAGCACTCGCCATTGCCAGCCTAATTGTTATTATCGCGATACAGGCCTTGGCTTTTGATCCGGCCCTAAGTATGAACGGCGACAATTCAAGATATATCTGTGGCGCTATATCATTAGCGGAAACAGGACAATATAAAAGCATTCAGTATCCTCAGGAAATATTCATTACACTGGATCAACCGGGCATGTCTATCATGCTTGCACCTCTGGTAAAAATATTTGGCGTCAACGTTGTTCTTTTTAAATCTTTAACGTTCTTATTCACAATTGCTATGTTTCTTTTATTCTTTTATCTGTTTAAAAAGTACCTCAAAACGGAACTTGTGCTACTATTATTATTGCTCATGGGGACAAATCCTTTTGTCTCAGATTTTTCATCACTGGTGATGACAGAAATGCCCTTTGTATTTTTCTCTTTGCTCTCAATTTGGCTGTTAAGAAAATATGAGCAATCGGATAAAATCAATTATCTGTTTCTTGTCTTATCCTCACTTTCAATATTAATGACCTACTTTACCAGATCAATCGGTATTTCCATGGCAATTGCAAGCATATTATATTTTTGCATTAAGAAAGACTGGAAAAAGGCCATCTTCCTTGGAGTCATGTTATTCCTTCTATTCGGTAGCTGGCAGTTAAGGTGCATGATACTTGGTTCAGGCAAAACTCAAATTAGCGCATTTACTGGAGAAAACGGCTTGGGCTTTATGATCAGCAACGGCTTTAAAAACCTGCTTATTTCATTTAAAACTATCCCTCAGGTTTTATTTGCACACGGGACAACACGCTTTAAAATGGAACCGTTTGATCTTAAAGGATTCATCGTCATCGCTATTATTGGTACCGGCCTTGTTGTCAACATGATCAAAAAAATAAATTTGTATGATCTGTTCTTTGTTTTTTCCCTTATTGTTTTAGCTATCGGTACCCCCGATACCAATCCGCTACCCATGGCAAGATATTTATGCGTATTTATTCCTTTCTTCCTAATATACTTTTATTTTGGATGCGATTTTCTTCTTTCACTATGGCCTAAGTTCAAACCGCATCGAAAAATCATAATAATACCTTTACTTTTATTGGTATTGTTTTCCAATTTCTCAGGTACAGCTTATCAAATTCAATTGTCTCATCGGGGCTATATGTACCCCAAGCCCATTGAAAATTACATTGAAGCCGGCGCTTGGGTAAAGAAAAACACGCCCGATGATGCTGTTGTTGCCTGTAGAAAAGAAAATACTTTTTATTTATTTTCGTATAGAAAAGGTTATCAGTTTGCAAGTTATTGGACAAAATATGATAAAAAGTATGAAGAATATCGAATGAAACAATTTGAGCGACATAATGTGTCTTATCTGATAATTGACACATTTTCAAATTCTTCACAAACCGCTTATAAAATTATCCAAAACAATCCTGACAAGTTTAATATGATAAAGATTGTTGGAGATCATAATATGGGCGCTTGTTATATATTTAAGATTAATAAATGGTGGCTGTAAGTAAATCTGCATTATATCAGGATTTATCTGCCAAAACACCAATTGAAATTCATTTTGCAATGAGGAGTATATGAAATTATCCGTAATAATGCCTATTTATAACGAAAAGAATACCTTGGAAGAAATTTTTCAAAAGATCGTAGCTGTACCGATTGAAAAAGAAATAATTATGGTTGATGATGGATCAACCGATGGGACTAGGGATATATTAAAAAAATATGAAAAACTGGATTTCGTTAAAGTAATCTATCAGAAAGGTAATTTCGGGAAAGGTTCTGCCATTAAGGCAGGCATTCCGCATATTACCGGAGATATTACCATTATTCAAGATGCAGACCTAGAATATGACCCAAATGATTATTTAAAACTGGTTGAACCCATAAAAGATAAAAAGGAAAAAGTCATATACGGATCCAGATTTATAAATAAATCAAATAAACATTCTTACCGTTCATTTTATCTTGGTGGTTTATTAGTGTCTTTCATTACAAACATTCTATACTGGCAAAAACTAACTGATGAACCTACCTGCTATAAAGTGTTTGACACGGAATTACTTAAATCCATTAAGCTAAATTGTACCGGATTTGAATTTTGCCCCGAAGTAACAGCAAAAATAGCAAAAAAAGGCATCCGTATAAAAGAATTACCAATTAATTATTACCCTCGAACGCTTGACGAGGGCAAAAAGATAACATGGAAAGATGGCCTTCAGGCAATTTGGGTGCTTTTTAAATATCGATTTGTAAATTAGAATTAAAAGCTAAGTCTATATTATCATTTTCTGCTTAACATCTTATTTAATTAACGATCGACCTTTTCAATTCCATTTCAACAGTTCAACCCTTTACGAAGGCACATAGACACTAAATTTATAACTCTGTTATTTTGAATCATAAATTTTACAATAGGGATTTCTTTCAAAAGATTTTAACTTCCTGAGACATTCCTAATAAACGGCAAGTTATTGAAGTCGCCATCCTAAAAGTGCCCGATCACGTTATTGTTATTGTAAAGCTTTAATTTACAGTGGTTTCGAACTTTTTATATTTCTTGTTTATATTTATTTTTTTACTAGAATTCCAAATTTTCGATTTTTGTGGATAAAGTATAAATATCACATAAACATAAAGAACAGTCACGAATATTATTTTCACAGTATTAACGCGTTCACCCCTATCTCACATAATTATATACTATTTTAGTAAAGAATGCGCTTTTTGAGCATTAACTCGATTGCTTTTATTTACAGAATTTTAATAAATGCTCGTTACCTTAATAAAAAGCACAAAAATGCGGATTTATGTATAGTTATTTAAACTTATGCAGGGAAGATTAAAAAACAAGCTTATAAAGAATTAAGATTGAGTAAAAAATGGGCATTAAAGGGCTAATTCTATTCTATTTATTTAACTATCAATCAATTAAAGCCCCGTGGTATTGCAGAGTATTTAATATAGCAGTAGATTGTTGCTGCAAAGAGAGAAAAACATTTTTACAGAGAGATGAGAAAATGAGAGAGAAAAATTTTAAAATCAAGACATAACAAGAAAGGGTTTTAAATGAAGAAGCTACTCGTAAGTTTATTTTTGTTACTTTTCATATCATTTGCTTTTTCCGAGACCGGACAGATTCATATAATCTATGCAAATGGATCTTTGAATGTAGGTGAAAATTCAAGTACTTACGAATTTGATGTTCAAGCTTATATATCAGATGGCAGTGACGTCATAGGTGACGGTATGATTTATGTTAAATATCCCAAAAATATTTTTGGTGAGTTGGCGTATTCGAACAATAAAATCAGCGTCCAAAAAACGGGAATACTTTCCGAGACCCTCACCGGTATCACTATGAACCTCTATAGATTAGTGAATATTACCGATACATATTCAGATGTATTTGCTATAACATTCGAGTCCTTTACTAATTCAAGCGACTTGAAGCAATATTACAAACCACTTTCTTCAGATCCATCTCAACCTTCAGATCTTTTACATATCATCATGAATGTCTCTACTTTGGAACAAGGTAGTATATTGTTTCCCGGAACCATACCTGGTATCGATATGTTATATTATGACTATGAGTTTGAAACTTTTTCCGGAGGGCTTGAACTGAGTCAGGCCAATGAAGCTATCAATTACAATAATACGAACCCTGAAGATCCAAACGTAGAACCTGAGGAAGAACCTGAAGAAGAACCGGTTTTTTCCGGCAGTGTAGAACTTAGCAGATTCATTGCCGCATCAAAAAAAGGCATTGTTAAATTAGCATGGACCGTTGCATCTGAAACAAACTTACTTGAATATATTTTGGAGCGTTCAGAGAACCTAATGGATTATAATGAAATAAGCCGTGTAAGCATCAAGAGTTCAAAAAATAACAAAAATACATATAAGGCAAATGATCTTATGGTTCTATCCGGTATGTCCTATACCTATAGATTGTTAGCTGTAGATGAAAATGGTATATCGCAGGTAATTGGCACAAAGAATCTTTCAGTAAGTGCTAATCGCAAAAGCATTCTTGAGACTGAAGAATTTGCCCTTGAAGCCAGCTATCCGAACCCCTTCAACCCAAGTTTTACAGTACCCTTCAGTATCCAAACAGCCCAGGATGTTAATATTAGGCTTTACAATATGTCAGGTGAGATCGTTGCAATCGTTGCTAGCGGTCAATATTCCTCAGGTGAATACAATATACATGTTAGCGGCGATAACTTAGCAAGTGGTGTTTACCTCCTTAGAGCTCAAGTTAACGGAGAACAAGCAACACAGAAAATGCTACTTGTAAAATAAGTAACTGTTTTGAGAGAGAGAGAAGAAACGGCACCCTAGGGTGCCGTTTCCTTTTGTTCCATATTTTTTTATCGCATATCACCCGATTCTAAATAATCATGATTATATTTTCTATTCGCACAATACAAGAACTGTTATAAAGAAGAAAATCAAAAAATAACAATCATACCACTAACTCTCACTGAGATCCTGAAACGAGTTCAGGATGACGAAAATAGATTATCATTGTCCTTTGTCAATTCTCAACTGTCAACTGTCTTATTAATTGCTTTTATCCCATTAAAAACCTATTTTACTTCATAAAATATTAACGATTAAGATAAGGAATTACAATATGTCCGGTCACAGTAAATGGGCGAATATTAAACACCGGAAAGCTGCGCAGGATTCAAAGCGGGCTAAGGTTTGGACTAAAATACTCAAAGAGATCACCGTTGCCGCTAAAATGGGTGGTGGGGATATTGAATCTAATCCCCGTATGCGGACAGCCGTAATAACTGCACGTGCCGTGAATGTCCCCAATGACACCGTTGCACGCGCGATCAAAAAAGGTACGGGCGAACTGGAGGGTGTCAACTATGAAGAGATCGTCTATGAAGGTTATGGTCCCTTTGGCGTTGCCATTATGATCGAAGTTCTTACCGACAATAAACAACGCACAGTTGCAGAGATTCGACACCTACTATCAAAGCATGGCGGCAATCTTGGTGAAACAGGTTCGGTAAATTGGAATTTTACACGAAAAGGTAATATTATCATTGTTGCTGAAGGCGTAGATGAAGATGAACTCATGATGGAGGCCCTGGAAGCTGGCGCTGAAGATATTACAGCTGACGGTGAAAGTTTTACTGTACTTACAGATCCCAACAATTTTAATGATGTTCACGAAGCTTTAAAAGAAAGTTATACTATCGTTCATGCCGATATAGAACAGATTCCCGGAACAACTGTGAAGATCGATAATATTGACGATGCAACAAAATATATGAAACTTTATGATCTTCTTGATGATCATGAAGATATCCAAAAAACATGGGATAACTCAGAGATTCCAGAAGAAATCATGGAACAGATGCAAGAATGATAATACTTGGTATTGATCCCGGTTTGAATAATAGTGGTTATGGACTGATCAATGTCGATCGTTCCAAGATCCACTTCCTGGCCGCCGGAGAAATATCAACGGCCAAAGCTAAAGATTTTTCTGAAAAACTTGAAATACTCTACCGAAGTTGTTTTGATATCATTGAAGATCACAAACCGGATGTGTTTGCTATTGAGGAAACATTTTCGAATGTTAATCCACGGACTTCCTTAAAATTGGGTCATGCGAGAGGTGTTTTGATGTTAGCGGGACAGATGAAAGATCTACCGATCTACGAATATCCTGCGACCATCGTAAAAAAAGCATTGACCGGTGTGGGATCTGCATCAAAAGAACAGGTCAAATATATGGTGATGAAGATGCTTAAATTACCATCCCTCGGCGGAAAAATGGATGTCAGTGATGCCTTGGCAGTCGCTATTACTCATTACAATCAAATGCGTTTCGGATTATTAAAAGAAAAGTTGAAGAAATGAAAAGTCTAAAAGTTGAAGGTTGAAAAAAATAATTCATATTCGATAATTTAACTTTCAATGCTTCAACATTATTTAAAGGATAGATATGATACATTTTATTGAAGGTACGATAGAGATCAAAGAACCCAATCTTGTGGTTCTGAATGTAGGCAATATGGGCATGGGATGTGCCATTACCCTGTACACCTACGATAAATTGCCTTCACGAGGCTCTGATTGCCGTTTATTGACCTATTTGCATGTGAGAGAAGATATTTTACAGCTCTATGGGTTCATTGAAGAAAAAGAACGCAGCATATTCGATAAATTGATCTCATTATCCGGAATTGGTCCCAAACAAGCGATCAATATTTTATCTGGCATTAGATATGATCAACTTATGGATCATATATTGCAAGGTGATGTAGCTGCCGTCAAACGTGCCCCGGGTGTAGGCGATAAAACCGCAAGACGAATTATCCTTGAATTGAAAGATAAGATCTCTGATGAGGAAGTCAGTCAAATTACCGGAGTTGTTGCCGATTCACCTCTTTCACAGAATATAAAAGATGCTGTTATGGCTTTGGAATCTTTGGGCTACAAAAAATCTCAGATACAAAACATCTTGAATAAATATATCAAAGCAGATGAAGATCTTAGTACGGAAGAAATTATCAAAATATATTTACAGATGCAGAACAAATAGTGCTAAAGACGGAGCAATGCTCCGTCTTTCCCAAGAGGTGTTATGAATATTAAAGAACTATTGTTACATAATCGCTCTTACCGCAGGTTCAAACAGGAACCGACTCTAAGTAAAGATGATCTATTTGATCTTATTGATTCTGTCCGCCTATCACCTTCCTCTCAAAATTGTCAAGCTCTGAAATTCATTTTATTACATTCAATAAAATCATGTAATACCCTATTCCCGTTTACAGCTTGGGCAGGATATTTAAAGGATTGGCCCGGACCCGGTAAAGCTGAACGACCCACTTCCTATATTATCATTTTAAATGATACAAATATCTCCAAAATATCCGATGTCGATGTTGGAATAGCAGCTCAAAGTATACTCTTGAGTGCTACCGAAAAAGGTTTTGGTGGATGTTTGCTGGGTTCCATCAAACGAGAGAAGATCCGAGAGTCATTTTTTATAGATAAAAAGTATGAGATCCCTCTAGTGATCGCACTGGGAAAACCGGCTGAAAATGTAGTCATTGAAGATATAGATTCCGGAGACACTCACTACTATCGCGATACCGATGATACCCACCATGTACCTAAACGAAAAGTCGAAGAACTAATTATTGATATTAGCTGATTTTTGCTATTTGTAATTATTATTTAAGATTTAAAGAGTTGCTATTGGCAGTAACAAATAATTATCGTATAATTGTTTGTCGTTAACACTAAATATAAAGGGAAGAACCATGGTCAAAAAGCTTTTTATTCCGGGTCCTGTAGATGTTAGACAGGAAGTCCTGGATGCCTTTGCGACACCGATGATCGGTCATCGCACCAAAGACATCTCCATATTGCAGGAACGCATTTCCGATAATCTTCGGAAACTATTTTACACTAAAAACACCATCCTTCTTTCCTCATCATCCGGTACCGGTTTGATGGAAGGAGCGGTTCGATCATTTACCGCTAAACGTGCTGTCGTTTTCTCTGTAGGTGCATTTGGTAATCGTTGGGCACAGCTTGCTGAAACTAATGGTATTCCGTTTGATAAAGTCGAAGTCGAATGGGGTAACCCTACCCTACCGGCTGTTGTCGATGAATATCTCGCAACCGGAAAATATGATGTTTTCTGTGTAACACATAATGAAACATCAACCGGTATCATGAATCCTGTAGAAGCGATCTCTGAAGTTCGAAAAAAATACCCTGATGTCCTTTGGTTGGTCGATGCCGTTTCTTCAATGGGTGGCGTAAAGATCAATGTAGATAAACTTGGTATCGATGTTTGTATCACTTCAACACAGAAATGTCTCGGACTTCCTCCCGGTATGTCAATGGTATCTGTAACTGAAGAAGCTATTGAAAAAGCCAAAGGTATTAAAAATCGCGGTTTTTACTTCGATTATGTTACACTGCATAAATTCGTTAAGACCAAACCTTACCAATATCCAACGACACCGAGCATTCCACATATGTTCGCCTTGGATATGCAGTTAAAATATATCCTCGAAGAAGAAGGTCAGGAAGCTCGTTATGCCCGTCATGCCGCTATGGCAAAAACTACACAAAATTGGGCTTTGAATAATGGTTTTGAACTACTTGCAGACGAAAAATACCGTTCAAATACTGTAACAACCATAAAGAATACTCGCGGTATCTCAGTTAGCGATCTAGCAAAAGCTGCCAGTGAAGAAGGTTACTTGCTTTCAAACGGATACGGCGCATTAAAGGAAAAGACATTCCGTATCGCTCATATGGCAGATCGCAAACCTGAAGTTCTTCAGGAATATCTTGATATGTTAGCGTCTAAACTGTAAAAATAGACATTTCAAATAATGTAAAGCCCATCAATTTTGGTGGGCTTTTTTTATGTTCCGTGAAACGTAAAACGTAAAAACCTCACACAAAGACACTAAGTACACAAAGTACCACAAAGAAGAACAATTTTATCCACAAAGCAAAAAAAGTCACGGCAAGAATAAGCGGTAGAAACGCGAGGCTTACTCATTTGCTGAAGCGTGAGACGTAAGCAGACCTGCCAGCTCGATGCTCCGTAGTCTTGGTATAGGAGTAGTGCTGGCTGGTCGAGAAATTCGGACATCGTTTTTGGAAATCGTTTAACGTTTAGTAGCATAAGGTTTAAGAATGATGAATTATGAATTATAAATAACCCGGTATGTAATGCCGGGACTTAGGACATCCCCAACACAATCACAACACCAGCGGGCTAATATGCTTTTTTAGGAATAAATTTATCTCAGAACAAGGAACCTCGATATTCGAAATGCGAAGTAAATATTCACTTCGCATTTCACTGTTCATTAATCTTTGTTCGATATTCAAGGAGACCCCGTTGTGGTCATCGCGCAATGAATTATTTGTTAATTGATTTAGGCATGTGGCAACGATAGCTTAAAATCTAATGGAAATAAAAAAGCTCTCGAAAACGAGAGCTTTATAAAATGTGATCTTTGCTTACCAGTTATTACGGGCAGGACGTTCAGTACGGGGTTTAGCAAGATTTACTTTCAAATTGCGACCGTTTAGATCAGCATCATTCAATTTTTCAATTGCTTTCTGGCCTTCATCATCATTTTCCATTTCGATAAACGCGAAACCTTTTGATTTTCCGGTCATTTTGTCCATGATAACGTTAACCTTGCTAACAGTTCCATGTTCGTCAAAAACATTGCGTAAATCATTTTCTGAAGTTTCGTAACTCAAATTTCCCACATAGAGGTTCATATCTATTCCTTTATCTGTGCGTTAATTTTATATTTCCTATCATTTAACTTACGCACGTAGTCTAACGACAGCAGGACAACAATAATTGTTTTTTATATAGGGGTGAAATAATCTTGTCTATACAATACATCCTTAGGTCAACATTATACCTTCATAATTGTCTGATTCCTAAGCATTTATTTCAAATTTATAAATATATTATTGAGGACCTCTAAGCGGTTGAGAAAGAATATACCAGAGCCTAGCCCACTCAATCACAACCCTAGCGGGGTTGAACAAACCCTTTATTTAAGAGCCACGCCCTAGCGTGGCTCTACTGTATTATCTATGATTGATGCAACACGCCATGGCATGCTGCGCCCAATTTAGCATTATATATGTAGAGCCGCACTATGGTGCGGCTCATTTTTTTAGTTCAACCCTTCCACCTCGGTCAGGGTTGTAATAGTGTGGGTATTCGGTATCCCGGGGTTTCACC